>NZ_JBYVJW010000006.1:0-218128 GCF_058147165.1 Polaribacter sp. 2305UL8-11
TTTCAATAAACTTTTAATTTAATCAGTATTACAAAGGGATTCAGAGGTTTTTACCAACCATTTTTTGCCATTAAGCCCAAAATGACAACTAAATTAACTTTTTAGACAACCTCTTTTTATTTATAGCTTTTGCGTGTTTAGTCTACACAAGTATTAATTATGCACTATATATTTTATCATACAAATCTTGATAAATCTTTTTAATTATAGCACGTTTCATTTTCATAGTTGGTGTTAAATGTCCACCATCTATAGACCACTCATCAGGAGTAAGTTCAAAACGTTTTATTTGTTCCCATTTTCCAAAATTTTTGTTGCATTTATCAACTTCTTTTTGAATTCTTTTTATAACTCTCTCAGAACTAATAATTTCTTCGTTAGAATCTCCAACTTTTATTTGTTTATGTTTTATCCAATCTCTTACAAAATCAAAATTTGGTTGAATAATTGCAGCTGGCATTTTTTCGCCTTCACCAACAACCATTACTTGCTCTATAAATAAAGATTGTTTTAATTCTCCTTCTAATAAAGGCGGAACTACATATTTACCTCCAGAAGTTTTAAACATTTCTTTGGTTCTTCCTGTTATTTGTAAGAATCCATCCTCATCAATTGTTCCTTTATCTCCTGTATGAAAATAACCATCCTTAATAACGCTGTTGGTTTTTTCTTTATCTTTATAATAGCCTTGCATTACATTTGGTCCTTTTACCAAAATCTCGCCAGTTTCTATAATTTTAACTTCTACACCACTAATAATTTTACCAACTGTACCAATTTTAAAACCTTTATTTCTTTGGTCATTAACTGTAACAACTGGAGATGTTTCTGTTAAACCATAACCTTCCATAATTGGCATTCCTGCAGCTGCAAATACTCTTGTTAATCTTGGCTGTAAAGCTGCACTTCCAGAAACCATTAATTTCAACTCTCCACCTAAAGCAGCTTGCCATTTAGAAAAAATTAATTTTCTAGCCAAGCCTAATTGTTTTTCATACCACCAACCATTTGCACCATTTGGTTCGTATTTTAAACCTAAATTTACTGCCCAGAAAAATAATCCTTTTTTTATTCCAGATAAGGCTTCTCCTTTTAAAATGATTTTGTCATAAATTTTTTCGTACAAACGTGGTACTGCTGTCATTACGTTTGGTTTTATTTCTTGCGCATTTTCGGACAACTTTTCTATAGATTCTGCAAAGTATATAGAAACTCCACAATATTGGTATAGATATAAAATCATACGCTCGAAAATATGACAAATAGGTAAGAAGCTTAATCCTTTAGAGCGACCATAGTCTAAAGGAACTCTTTCCATAGAACTTAAAACATTAGATACAATGTTTTTATGAGAAAGCATTACTCCTTTTGGTTTTCCTGTAGTTCCAGAAGTATAGATTAATGTAGCTAAATCATCTTCTTTTACATTCTTTTTTCTGTCTTCTACAATAATTTGATTGCTTTCATTTTGACCTAGTTCTAATACTTCTTTCCAGCTTTTTTCTCCTTTAATATCATCAAAAGTAAAAACTTCTTTTAATTTAGTATTTTTTTTAATCTTATTGATTTTTTTTAAGACTTCTTCATCAGAAACAAAACAATAAATGGATTCTGAATGATTTAAAACATACTCATAATCTTCTTTAGAAATTGTTGGATAAATAGGTACATTTTGAGCACCAGTTTGTAAAACTCCAATATCGCAAATATTCCACTCTGTTCTGTTAGTAGAAGAGATTACTGCAATTTTATCATTCGGTTTTACGCCTAATTCTATCAACCCTCTACTTATAAGGTTTGCTTGGTCTATATATTCTTGTGTAGAAATAGATTCCCATTTACCACTTGCTTTAGAAGTAAATGCATCCTTTAAATTGTAATTTTCTAGTTGATAATAAGGAAAATCAAATAATCGTGTAATTTCTACTGCCATATATTTTAATTTAAGTAAGGCAAATTATGAATTTTAACTTGATTTGACAAATACTTAAGAAAAGAGTTTTTCTTGTGTAAAATATCTATTTTTAGTTGAAAGCTAAGAAATAAAATATTGTAGCTAATTTTAGAAAATTAGTAGTAGATAATATAAAAAAAGAAAGCTAACTTCTTTAGGAAGAAGTTAGCTAAATCTGTTATGGGTTAGCCCCTAACCTAACCTATATCATTAGGTCTGCAAGTTAAAATATGTTTTTAAAATGGCTATAGGTATTAATACCTATTTTTTATCGATTAAGTATTTACTAAAGCTTCTTCCATTAATTTTTGTGTATTTAGAATCGATATCATAAGCAACTTTCATGTTTGTGATATTAAAATCGCCAGAAACTTTCATATATTTTATATTTAAATCTTCTTCAAAATTAGTGTTTTGGAAAGAAACCCCATTATAAAATTGTGTGTACTTAAAAATAGCAGCGTCTTTAAAAACAGCGTTTGAAAAACTTACATTCTTTTTAAATTTTGAATATTTAAAAGTAGCTTCTTCATCAAAAGTAGTGTTTGCAAAGCTAATATCGTCGTCAAATTTGGCATACTTAAAAGTAGTATCATCATCAAAAGAACTTCCAGAGAAATCTGTATTTTGCTCAAAACGAGAATATTTAAACATAGCTTTTCTTTCAAAATTACAGTCTTTAAAAATGGTACTATCTTCAAAACTGGCAACAAAAGTATAACCACTATCTTCATCTGGGATGTAGGCTAGTACATCGTCTTTAAAGGTACAGTTTGTAAAAGAAATTTTTACATCTATTAGTTTTTTTACAGAGTTGTCAGAACTTCCATTCCACCAGCTATTTTTTCTTCTTTTTGGAAGTTTAGCCATAGCTTCATCCATATAAGTAAAATCTAAAGTGCCAACAATAGTTGCGTTTTTGTAAGAAATTGCTTTTCCTGCTTTAATATCTTTCATAATTTTGGAAGCTTCCACAGTTTTTTGAGCAAAACTTATTGTTGCCGTTAAAAAAAGACAAATACTTAAAAGTGTAATTTTATTTTTCATTTTTATTTGAGTTTTAAAGTGTTTTATTAAATGACAACTCAAAAGTTAAAATGTGACAGTTTTAAAAAAATATTTCGGAACTTTTTAAAAAACTAAGCTTGGAGTTTATTTTGAGTGAAGATGAATGGCACTTGCTTTTTTTTTGAATAAGAAAAAAAAGCTCAAGAAATTGTAGTAATCTCTAAAGCATCAACTTTTAGCAATAAATAACGTGGTTTACCTAAAAAAATAGGATATTTATATTTCAAATTTGTACCTAAATTAAAGTATAAATGTTATTGTAAATGTTGTTTTTCCTTTTTTAGAAATAAAATTTATAGTTCCTTTATGCGCTTCAATAATACTTTTGGTAAGTGTTAATCCAATTCCAGAGCCATTTTTTCTTGTCGTAAAATAAGGTACAAAAATGTTGTCTTTAATTTCTTTAGAAATACCAATTCCATTATCCGAAATTTCTAAATGTAGTCTGTTATTATCTTTGGAAAGTCGAATTTCAATTTCTGGATGTTTGGTTTCTGCAAGCGCATACAAACAATTAGAAATTAAATTGATGAGGATTTGTTCTATTTGATTTTTATCGGCATTTATAATAAAATTATTTTCTGCATTAAAAATTAAGTTTATTTTTTTATTTAAAAAATCTTGTTTGTACAAGTCTAATGTATTGCAGATTGTTTCAGTTAAATTAATTTCTTTTTTATTTGGCAAAGGTAACTCTGCCAATTTTCTGTACGTATCTACAAAAGAAGTTAAATGTAAGGAACGTCTTTTAATAATACTTAAACCTTGAGAAAGTTCGTCAATAGTATCTTCATCTGTATTTTCTTCTTGTATTAGAGAGTGTAAGTTTTCTGCCAAACTACTAATAGGGGTAATGGTATTTATAATTTCGTGCGACATTACATTCATTAATTTATACCAAGCTTCTTTTTCTTTTTTGTTTATTAATTGTTGAATGGTTTCTAAAGAAACTACCAAGTATTCAAATTCATTGGTTTGAGTAACAGCAGTTTTTAGGAAAAAATTTTCTTTATCATTGTTTATTTTTAAGGAAATGGTGTTTCTAATTTCTTTCCAATCTTTTATAAAAGCTGATAATTCTCCAATTTTAGTTTGTAGTAATTTCCAGTTATAAAATTTGGGGATTTTTAAAAAGTTAGCAAAGGCTTTATTAATTTGAAAAACCGATATTTCTCCATTCAAATCTTTTTTCAGAATTAAAATTCCAATTCCTAAACTTTCTATGATATTCGTAAAAATAAGTTGTTCTGAAGTTTTAGATAAATTTTGTTTCCTGTGTTTTTCTAATAATAATGCTGTTTTATTATGTAACGGATTCTTTCTTTTTTTAGCAGGAATGGTGTTAGAATAATCATCAAAAAGTAAACAATCTATAGATTTTTCAATATCTGTAAATAGTTTTTTTATGTACTCAGTAAAAAGGAAAAACTGAAATAAAAGGAATAAAGAAAAGCCAATAGTATTTACAATAAAACCTTTTTTAAAACTGTAAACGATAATTACTCCATTAATAATCAATAAAATTAATCGAATTACAATTTGAATATATTGTGGTTTTCCCATTTATAATTGATGTTTTTCTAGTCTTCTGTACAAAGCAGCTCTTGTTAAACCCAAATCTTTTGCAGCTTTAGAAATATTGCCTTGATGTTTTGTAATTGCTTGCTGAATTAGCACTTTTTCGGTTTCTTCTAAATTTAAATTCTCGCCTAAATTTACATCAATTTTTTTTGAAGAAAAATGCAAATCACCTATCTCAATTTCATTATTATCTGTAATAATTACAGCCCTTTCTACAATATGTTCTATTTCTCTAATATTTCCTGGCCAATGGTATTTTTCCATTGCTTTTAAAGCTTCTGAAGTAAAATTGGTTATTTTTTTGCGATATTTTTGGGTTAATTTTTTTAGAAAATGAGTGGCTAGTAGTTGAATATCATTGGTTCTTTCACGAAGAGGAGGTAAGTTCAATTCAATGGTATTTATTCTAAATAATAAATCTTGACGAAACGTTTCTTCTTCAACCATTTTATGAATTGGCGCATTTGTTGCGCAAATAATTCTGGCATCAATTTCTCTTTCTTTTCCTTCTCCTAAACGTGTAATTTTTCGGTTTTGAATAACCGTTAATAGTTTAGATTGTAAATGGATTGGTAAATTTCCAATTTCATCTAAAAAAATGGTACCACCTTTTGCCAATTCAAATCTTCCTAAAGTATCTTTATGTGCATCTGTAAAAGCACCTTTTACGTATCCAAACAATTCACTTTCAAATAAATTTTCATTTAAAGAACCTAAATCTAAATGAATAAAAGGGTGATTTTTTCTGTTAGATTGCAAATGAATTTCTTTAGCAAATACAAATTTCCCAGTTCCGTTTTCACCTAAAATTAAAACATTGGCATCTGTTGGGGCTACTTTTTTCACCAATTTCATGGCAGTTTGCATTGCAGAAGAAGCGCCTATAATATGTTCTGTTTTCTGATGAAATTCTTTATCTTGATGTTTTTGTATGGTTTCTAATTGCGTATTTTTTCGTTTAGAACGTGCCAATTCTACACCAGCATTTACAGCTGCATAGAGTTTTTCTGTGGTCCAAGGTTTTAAGATAAAATCGGTTGCGCCTTTTTTAATGGCATCTACAGCTAAATTTACACTTCCAAAAGCAGTCATTAAAAGGGTGGTAGTTTCTGGGCTAATTTCTTTGATGTTTTTTAGCCAATACAAACCTTCTTTTCCGTCTTCAAAACCAATTCTATAATTCATATCTAACAAAACAACATCAACTGTGTTTTTTGTTAAATGTGCATTTATATGCTGTGGGTTATTTTCTGTAATTATTTTTGAAAAGTATTTTTTCAAACTAATTCTTGCTGAAAACAGAATGTCATCATCATCATCTACAATTAAAATAGTTGCTTCTTTTTTTCTCATAGCACATAATTAGTGTTTTGTTTGATTATGAACAAAAAAATGTCCGATTTTGAACATATTAAAAATCGCTGTAAATCTTAAGTATCTAAAAATCAAATCATTATAAATTGTTTTTTGATGGCATATTTGTGGCATAATAGTTATCAAACGAATTTGAAAAATATGGATAAGCAAATTACACCAAAAAATAAAAAAACAAAAAAGATGTTAATCTGGGGTATTCCAACTTTACTTTTATTAGCGGTTATTTTAATGAATGCTACAAGAAAAAAGCAAGTAAATTTAGAAAAAGATACTATTAGCATTCGTGAAATTATAAAAGGAGATTTTGAAGATGTAGTACTATTTAATAGCACAGTTGAGCCAAAAACCTCTGTTTTGGTAAATGTGATTCAAGGAGGTTCTGTTTCAGAAATATTTGTAGAAAGTGGACAAACAATTAAAAAAGGAACACCACTTTTAAAGGTTTATAACCCTAATGCAGAACTAAACTATCTAACCCAAGAAACAGCAATGGTTGAGCAAATTAATAATCTTAGAAATTTAAGAGTTAATATTAAAAATCAGCAATTGAGTTTAGACCAACAGTTGTTAAGTATAGATAATGATTTCAGAAATGCCTCAAGACAATATAAATTAGATTCTACTTTATATAAAAAAGAAGTAATTGCAAGAAATGATTATCAAAAAACGAGTCAAGAATATACTTTTCAAAAAGAAAGAAGTGGTGTCATTAAAAAAAGTGTTTCTAGCGAAAAGAAGAGTAGAGATGTACAGTTGTCTCGTATAAATTCTTCTTTGATAAATATGGAAAAAAGCCTAGAATTATTGCGTAAAAACAAAGAAAACTTCTTTGTAAAAGCACCTGTAGATGGCTTATTGTCTTCTTTTAACCCAATTTTAGGAGAAAGTTACAAGCAAGGGCAACCTATTGGAAAAATAGATGTTTTAGATGGTTATAAATTGGTAGCAAGAGTAGACGAATATTACATTTCCAAATTGCAAGAAGGGATTCATGGTAGTGTAAAAGTAGAAGATAAAGATTACAAGATTCACATCTCTAAAGTGTTTCCAGAAATTGTTGGTGGGCAATTTAAAATTGAATTAAATTTTGAAAAAGATTCACTTTCATCTTCTGTAAAAAGAGGAATGTCTTTAAAAACAAAAATGTTTTTATCTGGCAAAACAGAAGCTTTGTTAATTCCTAAAGGATTGTTTTATCAAAGTACCAATGGTAAATGGGTTTTTGTTTTAAATAGTAATAACAAAGCCGTAAAAAGAAGTATAAAAATAGGTAGAGAAAATCCTTTTTATTATGAAGTTTTAGAAGGATTAAAGGAAGGAGATAGAGTTATAACCTCTAATTATGATGATTTTAAAGACGTGGAAGAAGTTAATATTGAGTAAAATTAGTTTACAGTATTCAGTTGCAGTTTTCACAAATATCCTGCAAGGTTTCAAAAACCTTGTAGGTATAAAATAAATATAAAACAGATAGTTTTTAGTTGCAGTATTCAATCTGTAATTGGCAGTTGCAGATTTCAGTAAAAAAATAGTTTCAGTTAGAGCGCAGTCTAGAACTATTTCATAAAATAAAAAATAGAAGTTTAATTTAAAACACAGTATCCACACTGATTTTCTTCCCTTTTGGAAGAGTAAGATGGGCTTAAAAATGATAAAAATAACAGATTTAGTAAAAATTTACAGAACAGAAGAAGTAGAAACAACAGCATTAAACAAGTTGAGTTTAGAAGTAAAAGAAGGAGAATTCGTTTCTATAATGGGAGCTTCAGGCTGTGGAAAATCAACTTTGTTAAATATTATAGGTTTGCTTGATGCACCAAATGATGGAAGTTATTTGTTTGATGAAACTGAAGTTGCAAATTTCAACGAAAAACAAAGAGCGAGTTTAAGAAAAGCAAATATTGGTTTTGTATTTCAGAACTTTAATTTAATTGATGAGCTAACAGTTTATGAAAATGTAGAACTTCCTTTAATCTACAATAAAGTAAAGGCATCAGAAAGAAAACAACGTGTTACAGAAATTTTACACAGAATTGGTATCGCTCATAGAGCAAAACATTTTCCATTACAATTATCTGGAGGTCAGCAACAAAGAGTTGCAGTTGCTAGAGCTTTGGTAACCAATCCAAAGTTGATTTTAGCTGATGAACCTACAGGAAATTTAGATAGTAAAAGCGGTAATGATGTAATGGAATTACTAACAGAATTACATGCAACAGGTTCAACAATTGTTATGGTTACACACTCTGCTTACGATGCGCAGTTTTCGTCAAGAATTATCACCTTAAAAGATGGAGAAGTAATTTCTGAAAAAACAAACGAGCATAAAGTAGATGTGTTGGTTCAGTAAATTTTGGTTTGGAGTGTGAAGTTAGGAGTAGGAAGTAGGAAGTAAAGAAAATAGAAGATAGAAAAGAGATGTAAGTTTTAATAATATTTGAGTGAACGATGATTTCTACAATTCTATATGATGATTTTTTGTAAAAAGTATAAAGAGAAAAGAATAAACGTTTTGCGTCTTTATCAAAATAAAAATAGAGAGAATGTTACAAATATGGTTTAAAATATTTTTTAGAAACAGTAAAAAAAACTGGTTAAATGCGTTGATAAATATTAGTGGATTAACACTAGGTTTAGCAGGTTTGTTAATCATTTTACTATATCTAAATGAAGAAAAAAGTTACAATCAATGGAACCCAAATAAAGATGATGTTTACAGAGTAAACATTAAACAGCCAAAATCTGGTGAAGTTTGGTATTCTGTAAATGCTGGAATGTATTTAACCTACCCAAAAGAAATTCCAGAGGTTTTAGAGTCTGTTATGGTTGGTTTACACTACAGGAGTAGAGTTTTACAAGTTGATGATAATTTTGAGTTTACAGACAAAGTAATATTTACAGAACCACAGTTTTTCGATTTTTTTCCATTTGAAATTATTAAAGGTTCTGTGCAAAAATTTGCAGAAACAAGAACCAATATTGCCATTTCAGATGTGTATGCAAATCGCCTATTTAAAGGAGAAAAAGCAGTAGGGAATTTCGTAAAAATTAACGATAAGAATTATGAGGTTACTTGTGTTTATAAACTACCAAAAAATACACACCAAGAACCAGAATTGTTAATTCAGTTTCCTGAACCTTTTGAAGTAAATTGGGGGAATCATAATAATGAATTGTTTTGTAGAATTGACAAAGGTTCAGATTTATCTGATGTAAAAACAAAGATGAATCAAATTATAACAAATGCTTACAAACCTTATGCTAAAGAAGCTGGAGTATCTATTAAAGAATTTGATAAACGTTATGGAATACCAACAGTACTTTTAGATAAATTAGATACCATTTATTTGCACACAAAAGCAAGAAGAGCAGGACCAAGTGGAACAGGAAATTATCAATTATTAATGGTTTTATTGAGTTTATCAATCCTTTTAATTGTTATTTCTTGTGTAAATTTTATCAACCTATCTGTAGCCTCTGCAAGTCAAAGAGCCAAAGAAGTTGGCGTAAAGAAAACTCTTGGTCTATCAAAAAAACAATTACGTTATCAATATGTATTTGAAATTGTTTTACAAGGATTAGTTTCGTTTATTTTGGCTTTAATTATAGTAGAATTAGCAATACCTTTTTTTAATGAATTTGTTCAGAAAGACATATCAATTTTTCATGCCAATTCATTATTCATATTATTTTTAGTAGCCATTTTTATCTCTCTTTTTGTAGGCAGTATTCCTGCTTTGTATTTATCAAATTTTAAAGCCATAGAAGTTTTAAAAGGAAGTATTTCTAAAACTAAAAAAGGAAATTTAGCAAGAAATATAATGCTTGGGCTTCAATTTTTAATTTCAGGTTTTTTTATTATTAGCATGCTAATTGTTGGAAATCAGATTAATTATATGATGGAAAAAGATTTAGGTTTTGATAAAGATCAAGTTTTATCTGTAGAAGTTTTTAATATTAAAGATGAGTATAAAAAATTCTTATTAACGCAACAAGAACTCTCTAAAAATGAAAATATAATTTCTGTTACCTCTAGTATGTTTGTGCCTGGAGATGGTTTTGTAAATGGAACATCTTTAAACCATAAAATAAATGATGTTGGCTTTAATTCTGCATCTAATTTGGTAGATTATAACTATTTAGATTTTGCTAAAATAAAACTTTTAAAAGGCAGAAATTTCTCTAAAAAATATGCATCAGATACATTAAAAATAATTATTAACGAAACAGCTGCAAAAAAAATAGGAATTTATGATAAACCTTTAGGAGAAAAATTAAATGTTGGTTGGTTAGATGACAATCAACCTGGTTTTGAAGTTATTGGTATGATAAAAGATTATCATTTTGATGGTTTTGATACAGAAATAAAACCAATGTTTATGTTGCTTTGGACAGCTCTTGATTTTCCTGATGGTTGGATGCCAGCAATTCAATTTAAAATAAAAGCAGATAATATGGATAGAACTATTTCTGAAATCGAAGCATTTTGGAAACAAAATGTCGATGCCAAATATCCTTTCTCCTACGAATTCTTAGATAAAAATTTTGCTAAAACCTATGATAAGTATCAAAAGCAGCAAACTATGTTCTTAATACTATCAATTCTAGTAATTTTAATATCACTTTTAGGTTTATTCGCTTTAGCAACCTTAACAATTCAGCAAAGATTAAAAGAAGTTGCTATACGCAAAACTTTAGGTGCTTCAGTAAAAGAAATTATGTTTCAATTGCTTAAAAATTTCCTTCAAATCGTAATAATTTCTTCAATTATTTTAATTCCTATAGCATACTATTTTATGCAAAATTGGTTAGATAATTTTATTTACAGAATAGATATGCCAATACTACCTTATATAATTACGCCAATTATTTTAATTGTCTTGGTTTTTGCTGTAGTTGGTTTAAAGGCTTACAATGCTACAAAAATTAATTTAATTAAATATTTAAAATTCGAATAATTATGTTACAAACATGGTTTAAAATATTTTTTAGAAATAGTAAAAAGAACTGGTTAAATATCTTAGTAAATATTTTAGGATTAACTGTTGGGTTTGCAGGTTTATTAATTGTGTTATTATATTTTAATGATGAGCAAAGTTACAATGCTACTAATACAGATGTAAATGAAATTTACAGAGTAATTCATAAAATGTCTGATGGAGATGTTTGGGACAGTAGCACAGATGTGGAAGGAGCAAAATATAAAGAGGATATACCAGAAGTTACCAATTATTATTTAAGCGATGGTTGGTATGGAGATTTTGTAGTAAAAGTTGATGGTAAAGACATTTTTACTAGAGATATGCTAAGAGGTAGTAACAGTTTTTTCGATTTTTTTCCTTTTAAAATAATAGAAGGTAGTGTAGCAACCTTTAAAAAAGTAAACTCTAATGCAGCCATTTCAGAAAAACAAGCAAAACTATTTTTTGGAAATAAATCTGCTGTAGGCAAAACAATAACGTTTAGAGGTAGATCTTATATAATTACAACAGTTTATAAAATAGTGGGTAAACATTATTTTATGCCACAAGTTGTTACTCAATTTAAAGAACAACCCAATAATCATTGGGGGAATTTTTCTAAAAACCTATTTATAAAAACGAATAAAAATATTGTTTTACGTGAAATTAATAAAAAAGCAAATGATGTTTGGTATAAAAATGCCATAGAACCACAAGCAAAAAAAGATGGCATTGATCCTAAAGAATTTAACGAAAAATACGGAACAACCGTAATTTTTGAACCTCTAAAAGATATTCGTCTAAAAACTATAGCAGATGATGCTGGTCCAGAAGGAAAAGGAAATTATCAATTGATAATCATTATGTTGTCTTTATCAATTTTATTAATCATTATTTCTTGTGTAAATTTTATCAATTTATCAATTGCTTCTGCAACCCAAAGAGCTAAAGAAGTAGGTGTAAAGAAAACTTTGGGTTTATCTAAAACTTCACTTATTAGGCAATATTCATCAGAAATTGTATTGCAAGGTTTTATTGCATTTGTATTGAGTTTAATTTTGGTGGAATTAATTTTACCATACTTTAATGATTTTATGAAAAAGGACATTTCAATTCTAAATTTAGGATTGTTAACTAAAGTTGGTTTGTTAGCCATATTAGTATCTATTTTAGTTGGGATTGTTCCTGCAATTTATTTGTCTAAATTTAAATCTGTAGAAGTTTTAAAAGGAAATATTTCTAGAAGTAAAAAAGGTGTTTTTGCAAGAAATATCATGTTGGGACTACAATTTTTAATTTCAGGATTTTTCTTAACAGCTTCTTTAATTATTTACAATCAAGTAGATTATATGATGAATAAAGACCTTGGTTTTAAAGGAGATCAAGTAGTATTTGTTTCTATGAATGATTATGAAAACAGATATCAAAAATATCAATTGGCAAAAAAAGAATTGATAAAACACCCAAATATAGATGTAATTACAAGTAATTCATATATCATTGGAGGAGGAAGTTCTAACTCTACAAACGTAAATTATAAAGATATTGCTGTACAAACTAATGGAAATGCAATTGATTTTAACTATTTGCAAACTATGGACGTTCAACTTTTAAAAGGTAGACTTTTAGAAGAAAACAGAGCATCAGATACTATAAACAACGTAATAATAAATGAAACTTTGGCAAAAGCATTCAATATTTATGATGATCCATTAGGTAAGAAATTAAATGCTGGTTATGGAGACCAAGATTTGAATGTTATTGGTATGATTAAAGACTACCACATTAATGGTATGGATGCTAAAATACCACCTATGATGCTGATGCATTGGAATACTTTTGGATGGATGAAACAAAATTTCTGGAAAATGCAGTTTAAAATAAAACCAGAAAATATGCAGGAAACTCTAAAATATATAGAAAGTTATTGGAAAAAAAACATAGAACAAGGGTATCCATTTAGTCCACAGTTTTTAAATGATCGTTTTGCAAGAACTTATAAAAAATACCAAAATCAACAAACCTTGTTTTTTATATTAACATCTGTGGTAATTATAGTTTCTTTGTTAGGTTTATTTGCATTGGCAACATTAACAATTCAGCAAAGGTTAAAAGAGGTTGCTATTAGAAAAACATTAGGAGCATCTGTAAAAGAAATTATGTTTCAGTTAATTAAAAGCTTCTTAAAAATCACCTTAATTGCATCAATAATTTTAATTCCTATTGCTTATTATTTTATGGTAAATTGGTTAGAAAATTTTGTGTATAGAATAGATATGCCAATTTTACCATTTATAATTACACCAATTGTATTGTCTATTTTAGTTTTTGTGATTGTAGGATTAAAAGCTTTTAATGCCACAAAAATTGATTTAATTAAATATTTAAAATTTGAGTAATTATTAGGGTTTCTTAAGAGTTTATTCTAGAACACAATCTGAAGAGATTTGCTTAAAAAGAAAGAGAGTTCAAACTAAATCTGTAAATAAAAAAGGTCGAATAAAATATTCGACCTTTTTTTCATAGCAACTATATTACTTTATAAATTTTCTTTCTGTAAAGAATTAATATTTAAATATTCCCCTAATAAATTTAAATATTGTTATTTATACTGCAAAAATATAAATAGTAATTCTATAATCTTTGTAAAAAATCGTAATTCCTATTTTTTTAGTGCTTTTTTTACAATTAAATAATCTTCTTTAAAATAGCTTTTAAAAGATTTAGCCGTAAATAATTTAAAATCTTTAGAAAAATGAGACTCATCATAATAATCATACATGTAAATTAAATCCTTTAAATTAATTTGATCTTTTTCATATTTTCTCATTAAATTTAAAAACCGTTTTAATTTAGTGTATTTTTTAGGTGTTAAGCCTACTATTTTTTTAAATTTAGTTTCTAATGTTTTTTGAGAAAAAGGTACCATTTCTAAAATATCTTTTACAGAAACTAACCCCTCTTTTGTATGTATCTCCTCTATAACTGCATCAATTATTAAGGTGTTTTTGGTTTCTTTAATTGGCAAAGAAGGTATAAAAAGTTCCAACTCTTTGAATAGATTTTTAGAATTTTCTTTATGTTTTACAAACAAATGCTCTAATTTTTTAGAAAATGGGGTATTTGTAAGATGAAAAGCAGAATGCCTATTTACAAATTTAGAAAGATCTAAGTTGGTAAGTTTGTGTAAAGCAGTAGGTTTAAAACTTATTCCACAGCAAAAACCAGGCGAATCTACACACATCATATAAGATTTATCAGATTGCCCAAATAAAGATAGTCCTTTTAATTCACTTATTTTATCATTTAAAATAGTGTATTGGTTATCAGAATAAATATAAGCCAAGCTAGAAAAACCCATTGGAATTATAATAGATTTTAAAGGAACAACTTTTTCTGAATATGAGATGCTATAAAATTCTTCTACTAAATTAGAAGCATTATTTGTCTTATAATATTTTAATGTCATAGTCTAAAAATATAGAAAGTTAAGTTATGTAAAAAATCAAAAAAAACCTTTAAAATTTTCTTTTTTTACAATTAAACTTAGCTTTTTAAACTATTCTTTTATCAATCTAAATGTTTCGTAAGAACTTTTATTTTTTATTTTTAAAATATAAACTCCAGCATATAAGTTGGTTATATCTATTTGGTTGTTATTAGAAACTCCTTTTTTTATTAATTTAGATTCAAAATCATATAAATAGTATTGAAAATTTGTGCTTTCTAAATTATAAATATTTAAGATGTTTTTTACTGGATTTGGATAAATAAATAGAAGCTTAGAGTTTTCTTTTGAGGTTTTTTCGAAAGTTTTATTATTACAAGAAAATCTTAAAAACTCTTCTAGATCATATCTATCATGAGTTTTTTCATAACATAATTTTTTTGCTTTCTGTAATAATTCACAAGATTTATTATAATTACCTAAATCATTATAAATAATTCCAAGATTTCTTAAAGCAAAAGAATTCTCTTTGTTAATTTCTAATGCTTCTTCTAAATCGTTAATTCCTTTTTTAGATTCTCCTAATTTGTGATATAGCAATCCACGAATAGTTCTTAGATCTAACTCAGCAGTTCCTAAACCACGTTTGTATAAAGATTTTTCATTCTTAAAAGCAATATTTACAGCTTTCATAGCTTTCTTATAATCCCCTAAATCTGTATAAGCAATTGCCAAAACCCAATTTGCAAACGAATGGTTGGGTACCATTTCTATTGCTTTGTTTAAATATAAAATACCTAAATCGTAATTTTTTATGGTAACAAGATAAGAGCCAAGGTTGTGGTATAATCTACTTTCTTTTGGAGATTTTTTTAAAGCCTTGAATTTATAATGAATAGTATGATTTCTCATTTCGTAACTTTGATAAATACTACCAAGGTTATCGTAGACACTAGCAAGCATTTTTTTAGGAACTCTCTTAACCTTATCCGCTTTTAAAAATGTTTTTCGAATTTTATGAAAGTCGTTCAAAGCTAAGGTGTAATCACGCAAATACATTCTTAAATTTGCACGTAGATATATAGATTTAAAATCTTTTTTGTTCTCTTTTAGCTTTTTATTTAGCTCCTTTAATTTAGCATGTGCTTTTTTTACTCTTTTTTCTGTTCTTTTATTAAATTCAATAATATGGTCATTTCTTTCAATGAGTTTACCATTATCAAAAAGCCATTCTGTTGTTTTATCACCATTCTTATTTAATTTATAAGAAGTTCCATGGTATTTTGATTTATTATAATAGAAAACTTCATTTAAATTACCATTTTTATAATAAGTTTTTAAGCTGTCTAATTTTTTATGGCTATACCATCTGTTTATTGAAACAACTCCATCTTTATAAAAAAAACTTTTTTTTTGAATTGATTTTTTATTTGAATTTTGTGCATCTAAATGGCCAATAAAAAATAAAAAAAATATAATTATTGTTATAAATTTCATGAGTTTAAGGTAATAAAAAAATATAACAACTATTTTTTATTTTCAATCCAGTTTTTAGCATTTACAAAAGCCTCTAACCAAGGAGTAACTTCGTCTTTTCTCCCTTTTGGATAATTTGCCCAATTCCATTGAAAAGTAGAACGCTCTATATGTGGCATGGTTACTAAATGTCTTCCAGATTTATCACATAGCATAGCTGTATTAAAATCAGAACCATTTGGGTTATTTGGATATCCTTCATAACCATATTTGGCAACAATGTTATAATTTTCTTCAGCTTCTGGTAAACTGAATTTTCCTTCACCATGAGAAATCCAAACACCTAATTCTGTTCCTGCTAAAGATGATAACATCACAGAATTGTTTTCTTGAATTTTTACAGAAGTAAAAGAACTTTCGTGTTTTTGAGAATCATTATGATGCATTTTTCCATGCACTTCATGCTCAGGATTTATCAATTCTAATTCCATCCAAAGTTGACAACCATTACAAATACCTACAGACAAAGTATCTTCTCTTTTAAAGAAATTCTTTAAAGCCGTATTTGCTTTTGCATTGTATTTAAAAGCACCAGCCCAACCTTTTGCAGACCCTAAAACATCAGAGTTAGAGAAACCACCAACAGCACCAATAAACTGAATGTCATCCAAAGTTTCACGACCCGAAATTAAATCGGTCATGTGTACATCTTTTACATCAAAACCAGCTAAATACATGGCATTTGCCATTTCACGTTCTGAGTTGGAACCCTTTTCTCTGATGATGGCTGCTTTGGGTTTGTCATTTCGACCTTGTGGAGAAATCTTTTCTACTTTAAGATTCTTCGACTTCGTTTCTCTTCGCTCAGAATGACAAGAGTTAATTACGTCCTCTAATTTTCCAGTAAAATTCTCAGGAAATTTATAAGTTAATGGTTGCTTTTTATAATTATCAAATCTGTCTTGAGCTAAATTGTTAGCTGTTTGTTTTTGATCTAATAAAAAAGATGTTTTGTACCAAACATCTCTCATTTCAGCAACATCAAAAGCGAATTTGTCTTCGTTATTTTTGATGTTTACTTTTCCTGAATTATTTGCAGTTCCAATATTGAAAAACTCAATATTATTTTCTGATAAGATACTTTCAACTGAAGAATCTGCTTGAAAAACAATACCTGAATTTTCAGCAAATAGTACTTTGATTGAATCTTCTTCGTTTAATGAAGAAATATCAAAATTAGCTCCTAAATTTACATCAGCAAAGCACATTTCTAATAAAGTTGTAATCAAACCACCAGAAGCAACATCATGTCCTGCAACAATTTTATCTGCTTTAATTAAATCTTGAATGGTATTAAAAACAGTTTTTACATAAGCTGCATTTTTTACATCAGGAGCTTCATTTCCAATTGCATTTAATGCTTGGTTAAAAGAACTTCCTCCTAATTTAAAATCATCTTGAGAAATATTGATGTAGTAAATAGTACCACCATCAACCTGTAAAACTGGCTCAACAACTTTGCTAATTTCATTACAATTTGCAGCAGCAGAAATAATTACGGTTCCTGGAGAAATTACATCTCCATCAGGATATTTTTGTTTCATTGATAAAGAATCTTTTCCTGTTGGAACATTGATTCCTAAATCAATAGAAAATTCTGAGACTGCTTTTACAGCTTTGTACAAACGTGCATCTTCACCTTCGTTTTTACAAGGCCACATCCAGTTTGCAGATAATGAAACGCTTTTTAAATTATTTTTTAATGGCGCCCAAATCATATTTGTTAATGCTTCTGTAATAGAATTTCTGCTTCCAGCTTCTGGATGAATTAATCCAGAAATAGGGGAGTGCCCAATTGTAGTTGCAATTCCTTCTTTTCCATTATAATCTAAAGCCATCACTCCAACATTGTTCAACGGAATCTGCAAAGGTCCCACACATTGTTGCTTGGCAACTTTACCACCAACACATCTGTCTACTTTATTCGTTAACCAATCTTTACAAGCAACAGCTTCTAATTGTAAAACTTGCTCTAAATAGATTTGTAAATTTTTAGTTTTGTAACGTGGATTTTTATATTTTCTGATGACAGTTTTATCTGTCATAATTGTTTTTGGTGATGAACCAAACATATCTTCCATAGCTAAATCCATAGGTTTAGCTCCATTAGTTTTAGATTCAAAAGTAAATCGATCATCACCAGTAACATCACCAACAGTGTATATTGGAGAACGCTCACGTTCTGCAATTTTTTGTAAAGTTTTGGTGTGTTTTTCAGCAATTACCAATCCCATTCTTTCTTGAGATTCGTTTCCAATAATTTCTTTTGCTGATAAGGTTGGGTCACCAACAGGTAATTTATCTAAATCTATTTTTCCTCCTGTATCTTCTACCAGTTCAGACAAACAATTTAAATGACCTCCAGCTCCATGATCGTGAATAGAAACAATAAAATTCTCATCACTTTCTACCATTCCACGAACTGCATTTGCAGCACGTTTTTGCATTTCTGGATTAGAACGTTGCACAGCATTTAATTCAATTCCTGATGCAAATTCTCCAGTATCTGCAGATGATACTGCAGCACCACCCATTCCAATTCTGTAATTTTCTCCACCTAGAATTACAATTTTATCTCCTTCTTTTGGAGTGTCTTTTATTGCTTGGTCTGCCTTACCATAACCAATTCCTCCAGCTTGCATTATTACTTTATCAAAACCCAATTTTCTTGGGTTAGCATCACTAGATGCAGCATTTTCTTCGTGCTCAAAAGTCAATACTGAGCCTGTAATTAATGGTTGTCCAAATTTGTTTCCAAAATCTGAAGCTCCATTTGAGGCTTTGATTAAAATATCCATTGGAGTTTGGTATAACCAATCTCTAGCTTCAAATTTTTGTTCCCAAGGTCTGTTTTCTTCCAAACGAGAATATGAAGTCATATATACAGCAGTTCCTGCTAATGGTAAAGACCCTTTTCCTCCAGCCAATCTGTCTCTAATTTCTCCTCCAGAACCAGTTGCAGCTCCATTAAATGGCTCTACAGTAGTTGGGAAATTGTGTGTTTCTGCTTTTAATGAAATTACAGAATCGAAATCTTTGGTTTCGTAAAAGTCTGGTTTGTCTGCTGTTTTTGGAGCAAACTGTTCCACTTTTGGGCCTTTTATAAAAGCAACATTGTCTTTGTAGGCAGAAACAATATCATTCGGATTTTCTTTAGAAGTTTCTTTAATCATTTTAAATAGGGAAGTAGGTTGCTCTTCTCCATCAATAACAAAAGTTCCGTTAAATATTTTATGACGACAGTGTTCTGAGTTTACCTGGCTAAAACCAAATACTTCAGAATCTGTTAATTTTCTTCCTATTTTTTTAGCAACTCCATTTAAATACGCTACTTCTTCATCACTTAAAGACAATCCTTCTTGATTGTTGTAGGCAGCAATATCATCAATTTCTAAAATAGCTTCTGGTTGGATGTCTATTGTAAATGTATCTTGATTTAATCCAATAAATTTTTCTGAAATCATTGGGTCGAAATCTGTAAATTCTTCTGAAACTGCTGTAAATTCTTCAATCCTAATAATATCAGAAATCCCCATGTTTTGAGTAATTTCTACAGCATTTGTACTCCAAGGTGTAATCATAGCTGCTCTTGGTCCAATAAAAAAAGCGTCAATTGAAGACGCTTCTATTTTATTTTTATTGCCAAACAACCAAGTTAATTTTTCTATTGTTTTTTGAGCTAATTTTTTCGTGCTTTGAACAGCAAATACTTTGCTGTCTATATTTCCAAAGAAATGAATCATTTTAGTGATGTGTTTGCGTGTTGTTGTAAAAATGCAAATTTACTTTTTTTCAAATTAATTATAGAGGTTTTTTTTATTGAAAATATATAGTTATTCACGGTTTTTAAACAACCTTTATTTTATAAATTTTATCGATTTTATTTCATTTGAATTGTTGATTATTTTCAAAAAATAGATTCCTTTTTTTAAAGATGAAATATCTATTTGATTTTGCATAATTTTTCCATTTAAAATAACTTTACCAAGTGTATTGTAAATTTTGAATTTATTTGCATTGATTGTTGTATCAATTCTTAAGAAACTTGTTGCAGGATTTGGGTAAACTTTAAAATCATTTACATTCTCAGCTTTTGTACTTAATACACCATTATTCCATTGATACCAAGTTTCTCTTGTAACATTTACAATATCTTGTGTTTGGTTTCCATTACCTCCAGAACCGTTATTAAAAATAATATTGATTGCAGAAACTCCAGAAAAAGTATGTTTATACCATTCAGAATTGTGGACTTGCATTTCAATTCCAGGCCAAGTTTGGTCTGCTAAATTATTTTTAGGTGTTGCATTCCACCAATAAATTTTAGGAGTTACAGACCAATTAGCATCTGGTTTAAAATAAACCGTGAAATCTGGTATGTTACCAATATTATATGTTTTGGTTACAATATCAGATTTATTTCCATCTTTATCAATAGCAAACGCTTTTATAGTTGTAGTTTCTGTAATGTTTATGGTTTTTGTTGAAGTTGCAGAGTTTGAATTTATAGTAGGTTCAGAACCATCTAAAGTAAAATAAATTATAGGACTTGGATCTTTAGAGTCTGTTGCAGAAATGGTCACATCAATTGCATTTTCCGAATAATTATTCTCTGGAGTAAAGGAAAGTTTTGGAGCTAAATCTAAATTTTTACCAACCCAAACATGTTGGATTTTTGTTTTTTCAACATTTCCTTTTGTATCTGTTATTTCTACATAATAATCTAATAAAACTTCAGATTTCCCTTCAATTTTGGCATAATATTGATCTGCAATAAAATTGGGCAATACAAAAAAATCAATTTCAGAATCATTAGTAATATTTCCTTTTGGAAAAACTCTTTTGGTCATTAAAATGCTTTCCCAATCACCCACAGAAGTACCTCCAGCATACGTTTCGTTATCATTATTTGTGATTGGGTTTTTACCATCTTTGTCTGTTCTGAATTTTAGTTTTGCAGACTGAATTCCGCTCACATCAAAAGCAAAAGTCCAAACAGAAAAATCTGCAGAGTTTAAGTGTTGTTTATAACCATAAGTTGGTCCAAAACCAATTTCTCCTGGATTGTAAGGATATCTTTGAGGGATAAAAACAGAGGGTTTTGTTGTATCATTATTTAAATGATTATCAGTTACTTGTTTTGCAATTAGAACAGCGTTATTAGCAGCAATGGTTTGTTTAATTTCCATATCAATGGCTTTTCCATAATACATATAACCGCTTGTAAATCCTGGTAAAAGTGCGTTCCAAGCCAATTCCGATTTTTTTGATATAGCAGTTGGGTTTACAATGTTTTTAATTTGATTATTACCTTCTATATCTTCTGCCATAATTACAAAATTTTCTGCAGCAGTTAGCACAGCCCAATTTCTAGCATCTTCTGTCCAGCCATTAGCATCAAATTTAAAATTTGATGTATACATTGGCCATAACCAATTTATAAATTGCGGACTTCCCCAATCATTTGCAGCATTTACCCAGGAGCCATCTTCTACTTTTACTAAAGTATTTTCTGGTACAGGATTATCATTTAAAAATTGTTGAATTGTATTTGGGGTATATCCTTTATTGGCAGCAGCATTGGTAAAGTTTTTTACAGCTTCTTGGTAATAACTTGCTCCACCTCCCCAAGCATTGTCTCCATCATGAGCTAATAATAAAATGGATGGATGATTTGGGTCTGAATAAGGTGCAATATTAGTATCAATATCTCCTGTACCTTGTTCTGAAAAACCATCTTTGTAGCTTAACAAATCTGCCATTGGCACAACTGTTAGTTTATATTCTATACCAGTTTCTGGATTTACATATTTTGCTTTGTGTGCTTGATAAGAGTAGGGTGCTGCAAAAGTGCCTCCTCTACCATCTATTTGTCCACTCCACCAATTTGTACCATTTTTAGTTACTTTATCTGCTTTATTTGGCAGATTTGTATTGACACCAGAAGTGCCGAAATTTGTATTTGGATAATCATTTAAAGTTCTTGCCAAATGACTATTTGCAACCACAGACCACTCAAAACCCTCTTCTACTAAAACTTGAATAATTCTTTCAGAAAAAGAACATTCTGCAGGCCAATATCCTTTAGAAATGTTTCCATTAAAATTGTTTTCTACAATGTATTTGTGACCTTGAATTTCTTTTTTAAGAACTCTATCGCTTACTAGTGGTGATAAAACATGATGCCAAGTAAAACCAGTAACATCCATTCTAGGAAAATTGTTAGTTGTTTTCCAATTTTGAGCTTCTTTTATGTAATCTGTCCAATCTGATTTATAGCCCCAAGCATTATTTGACGCTAAAGAATTCATGTTTTCAATTAAACAACCTCCATAATTTACTTGTGCTCCAGCATTAGTGTGATGTTTAATTGAGTTAATAGCATTTCTAGTTTCCCATTGGTATGCATTTACTCTATCTGCCTTCCCAAAAATTTCTTGTAAGTTATTTAAAGGATGTGCCAAACCACTAGAATAAGTATTACCTCCATTTTGTTTGAGTTGATATGACTCCCAAACTTTTTGATACTCAAAAGGGTTATTTACACTTTTATCTGGCCAATAAATTGGTTGTTGCATGTGCCATAAATACGAAGTATGTACTTGTGCAGAAATTTGTATGCCAATAAATAATAGTAAGAATAATATTCTTTTTTTCATTTTTTAAAAGTATTGAAAATCAACTCTATAAAGTTACTTTTCAATACTTTGTGAAACAATAAAAAGATATTAACATTGCGAAAACGTGTTCGCTAAAAATAAAAAGATATTAATTGATAATAACTTTTTTAGAAATACTGGTTTGATTACTTGTTATTTTAAGTAAATAAATCCCTTTTTTTAAGTCTTTAATTCTAATTTTATGATTTCTTAAAATTGGCTTTTTTGTTTGATATACCCTTTTACCAATCACAGAATACAAAACAATTTCATTTATTTTTAATTGATTAGGAACAGTAATGGTAACACTACCAGTAGAAGATGGATTAGGATATACAGCAACATTTTCTAAAGTAGAAATTGTATTTGTAGATAAAACTTGACCCCAAATTTGTGCAACATATTCTGGTTTGTCTATAAATGGATTTCTATTGCCTTGAAATTTGTATGCCTCATTGTTTCTAACAATTTCTCTTTGGCTAACAGGATCTTGTAAATGCCACTTGTATAGCAATCTAATATACCAGCTTTCGTAAGCTTGATTGTTGGTGCCATTTAATGGATTGTTATTGTCTGTATGGGGTTTCCAATTGTTGCTGGTTATTTCATCTTCATACCTAGTTACAAAATAAAGTAGCATTCTTGCAATGTCTCCTTTAAATTCATTTAAAGGTTCAAATACAGTACCTGAATAGCTAAAAGCAGTATTGCTACCCAATTTTGACCCATTATTAGAAGTCCAAGTTGCATTAGAAACTTCTCCAAAAGGAAAATTACTTCTTTTTTGATTTACAAAATAATCTGAAGGAACCACATGATGAACATCTGTTCTCATAGGTGTTCTTTTGTTAAAAAAACCTTGTGGAAAAATGTGCTCTCTATTGTAACAAGAATTTTCGTTATTACTTGGTGAGCTTCCACAGTTTCTAACCCAATGATTAAAATTGTAAGGATCTGATCCAGTAGGATTCTCTGAATACATATCTAAAACAGTATTGTCTTTTTCAAAAAAAGAATCGTTATCTGTAGTTTTATATGCATCATATAAGGCTCCATATCCTTTATCTATATGACCATTAGATATGATGGTTTTTAATTGTGTTTTTAAAGTGTAACCACTTCCTGTTGCATTGTTGTAATACCCTGTTGGGATTTGTGAATACCCTAGAAAAAAGGATATTGATGCAATTAAAAAAAGTAATTTTTGTTTCATTATTTTTTGATAAATTTTGTGGTAAACAGTTTATTATCAATATCAAATTTAAGAATATAAATTCCTTTTGATAAAAAACGGACGTTAATTTTGTCTGTAAGGTTTTTAATGGTAGCTATTTTTTTACCTAAAATAGTATAAATAGATACGTTTTTAATAATGTAATTTGCTGTATTCCTGATAAATAACCTATTGTTTACTGGGTTTGGATAGAATTGTAAACCTTTTAAATTAAAATTCTCTGTACTTAAAACATTATAATATTTACCAAAATCATCTGCTGTGTCTTTAGAAAAAACATCCCATTCATTATTTAAATTGAATGTTGAATTTGGTTGTATAACCTCTTTTTTTCTTCTTAGTGTTTTATCTTTTGCAAAATTTACTTTTCCACCATTATAAGTACCAATAATATCAATTAAAACATCATTTTTAAACAAACCAATTGGATCATCTCCAGTAAAATTAATAGGAGCTCCAAAATTTGTATTTCCATCATGAACTCTAATATAATCTGCAATAGAAATTAAATAATTTCCAGCAGCAATCGCTTTTTGAGATTTACTTGCAGGATGTTCTCCAGCTGCCTCATTTACAATTACAAAAACGTCTTTGGCTTTTATGATTCCTGTTAATTGTAAATCCCACTCCCAATCAGCACCATTTAATCCACCATTTGATTGTCTTTTAATGGTATAAGCACTTAAATCGATATCTGAAGCTGTTAAATTTACTAATTCTAAGGCTTTATTATTTGAAGAACCTTCTAAATATTCTGAAAAGAAAATTTCTGTAGAAACACTATTATTTCCGTTTGTTGTAGCTGTTACAGAAGCACTTAAAGCAGATTGATTGCCTACTTTATCTTTTGCTAAAACTTGAACGTTGTAAGTAGTTGAAATTGTTAAATTGGTTACAGTGTACATGTTTTCTGTTACAGATGCTATTTTATTACTATCTAAAAAAACATCATAACCAGTAACAGCTGTGTTGTCTGTAGACTTGCTCCAAGAAACCACAAAAGATGTTGTAGTTTGATTACTTATTGTAATATTTGCAGGTACAGAAGGAGCTTTATCATCTACTAATGTAGTAGCTTCTTTAGCATTACTTTGGGCAGATAAATTGTTAGCAATGTCTTTAGCTAACACTGTAAAAGAATATTTTTTATTTGCTTCTAAACCTTTAATTGTTGTATTGGTATTTGTAGTATTTACAATAAGTTTTCCATCAACAAAAACATCGTAGCTAGTTGTAGCTGTATTGTCTGTAGAAGCTGTCCAAGAAATATCTACAGAGAAAGTTGTAATATTTGTAATGGTAACATTTGCAGGCACAGATGGTGCTTCTGTATCTGAGTTTGTGTAAATACCCCAAGTGTCTTCTGCTTTTGCACCACCCCAAATTCTAGTTGCTAAAATTGGGTTGTCTATAAAAGGGTTTCTATTACCTTGTGCATTTTGATTAGAGGTGTTTTCGTGATACGTATTTCGTTGTCTTTCAAAATCTGATACAGGATCTTCTACATTCCATTTTAAAAATAAATCAATCATATCATCTGGAGTAGAGGAGTTGTCTCCAATTCCTATATTAGAGGTTAAACATCTGTCTCCATATCTTACATACATGTACATCATCATTCTTGCAACATCTCCTTTCCATTCATCTCCTGGATACCAACCTCCATTAACTTGGGCTCCAGAATTTCCAGACCCAGCTGTAAATTTTCTGTTATTTCTTGATGAATTTCTTTGTGCGTCTGCTGGTCTTAAATGATGTGCATCTGAACCAGGACCAGAATCTGATAAAGGAGGGACTCCTAAAGATTGCGAAAAAACATGTTCTCTGTTCCAGTCTCCAGAGTTTCCACTATTGTTATTTATACCTCTTTCTCTATCGTTTGTTACATCTGCATCTGTACCGTTTTCAAAACCATAAATTAGCAATACTTGAGAACTGTTATTTGGGTTTACATCTGTAGCTTTACTAGCATCCCAAATTTGATCATAAAATAGAAAACGTGTGTGTGTACTTATAATTTTAGTTGCTAATTCTTCTTTTAAAGTAATGCCAGTAAGATTTAAATTTACATCATTATAATAACTTTGTTGCCCATAAGAAACTGTTGCAAAAGCAAGAGCGATAAAAAGTGATATTTTTTTTAACATACATTGTTTTATTAAACAATTTCTTTTTCTATTTATAAAAACTTTACTGTTAGCAATTAAAAAGTAAAGTTATTTTTTTTCTAAAAGTGCCATATAAAATCCGTCGAAACCAGAAATATGAGCTAATACTTTTTTATCGGATACAAAGGTAAACTCTTTTCCAGCATCAGATGTTAAGAAAGTATTAACTTGATTTTGATTTTCTGATGGCAAAATAGAACAAGTTGCATACACCATTTTTCCTCCAGGTTTTACCATTTTAGAATATTGTTGCAATACTTCTTGTTGTACTTTTTTAATGTTTTCTATAAATTCTGGTTGTAATTTCCACTTAGAATCTGGATTTCTACGAATAACACCTAAACCAGAACAAGGTGCATCAATTAAAACTCTGTCTGCTTTACCATGTAATTTTTTAATGGGTTTTGTAGAATCTATCACACGCATATCTATATTATGTGCTTTGTTTCTTCTAGCTCTAACTTTTAATTTTTTTAATTTACTTTCATAAATATCCATGGCAATAATTTGCCCTTTATTTTCCATTAATGCAGATAAATGCAATGTTTTACCACCAGCACCAGCACAAGTGTCTACAACTTTCATACCTGGTTTTACATCTAAATACGCAGCCACTAATTGAGATGAAGCATCTTGTACTTCAAATAAACCATTATGAAATGCTTCTGTTTTAAATACATTGGCTCTTTCTGGCAATACTAAAGCATCTGGATGATTAGGGACAAATTCTGTAATTACGTTTTCTGCTCTTAGTTTTTTTTGAAGAATTTCTTTAGATATGTTTAAGGTATTTGTTCTTAAAATTACTTTTGCTTGTTGGTTTAAAGCTGCGATTTCTTTTGTCCAGATTTCTTCTCCAAGTTCAGCAACACAGATTTTGTCCATCCAATCTGGAATAGATTCTCTAAATTTTCTAATTTTTGACAACTCTGCAAAACGCCCTTTAATTCTTCTTTCTGGTACATCACCAATTTGATTCCAATCTGGTAATGCAATTCCTCTTAAAATACACCAAACAGAAAATAGCCTCCAAATATTATCTCTGTCATAAGGTAATTTTACTTCTGCAATTTCTGCATATAAACGATTCCAACGAACGATATCATAAATTGTTTCTGCAACAAATTTACGGTCTCTTGCTCCCCAACGTTTGTCTCTTTTTAAGGCTTTTTCTACAGCTTTATCAGCATAAACTCCTTCATTAAATATATCTCTAATACTGTCTATAACAGCAAAGGTTAAATTTCTGTGTAGTCTCATTTTCTAAATTCTAATGAGATGCAAATATACGCTAAATAATAGGTTATCTTATTTTTTAAATTATTTTAAAATAGAGGGTAAGTATGAGTTTAAAACAAAAATAGCGACCTCAAAGTCGCTATTTTTGTTTTATTATTCTATTGATAATTATTCAATAATTATTTTTTTAGAAATTTCACCTTTATTGGTTTGTAATTTTACAACATAAATAGCTGTTGGCAATTTAGAATTTAATTTTAGCTCTAATTTTTGCTTTTGCTCTTTAATATTCCAAGTACTTACTTCTCTTCCTAAGATTGAATAAATTTTAACTTTATTAATATTAATATCTTGCTCTTTAGCAATAACTAATAATTTATTACTGTTATCTGTATAGATTTTTGTGAAATTATTTACTATGTTTTCATTATCATCTACAGATAGAGCAACACTTGGTTTAAAAGCCAAAACAAATCTATCTTTATATTCTCCTTTTTCTAAAGTGAAATTTGCAGTTCCGTTGATAACTTCTTGAGATATTCCTGAAACTTTATCAGTAATGTAAACACTTTGATTTACGTTTTTCATTTCGTCTACTTTAATACTAATATTTCCAGAATAACCCATTACAATTTCTAAAGGAACTTCTAAATCAGTAGAAATATCTTGTACCCCAGCAATTACAAATTTTCTTTCATCATTAGGGAATTTCCAATAAAAATCGGTGTTTCCTAAATCATAGATTTGTGCATCATAACCTCTGTCATATTCAAAAGACGTAAATTGACTGAAAGAAATACCAATTTGTCTATGGTAAAAATTCTCATCAGCATCTGTACCTTTATAATTTAAGCCTAGCTTTATTATTGGTACAGCTGTACTATTGTTATTGGTTCTACTTTTCTTAGCAGTTTTAAAGAAAACAGATTCAGCACCTTCTGTTTTGTACTCTCTTTGCGAGTTATTAAAAACAATTGTACCACCATCAACATCATCACCTTGTACAAAAAATCCTTGACCAATTGCAATATATGGTTTTGGCTCTGTATAAGTAATGCTATTGTCTCCTAAACCTGGAGCACATATAAATTGACCATCTGCATCTTCTAAATTTAATAAATCTATTTGAACGCTATTGGCATCTAAAGAAGTTAATGTAATATTATTTGTAGTTTCTACACAAATTGCAAAGCTTAACAACGCAAAATTGCTAGATGTTGCTGTTAAAGTAACTACTTGTCTTGTAACTCCATTTACTTTTACTTGAATGTCTTTGTCTACATCTGCTTTGTATCTAATTCTTATATTATCTGCAGTATTTGGAATGTTTTTAAATTCTATAGATTCTGTAGCAGCATCTAAAGTAACTACATTAATATTACCATCTGGAGTTGAAACTGTTTGTGTTGTACCTCCAGTAATTGTAGCACTTTCTGCTTGTAAATCCTTATCAACAGCCCCAGAAAAAGCATTTCTAGCAGACACGCCCATTAGAATTGTTCTTGTAGCATAACCACCAATGTAACCTGCAAAATTATGACCTTCACTTCCTACAGTATTTGCTTCTTCTCCAGCATGTTCCCAAAAATATAAGGTACCATTAATTGAATTTACATTGTCTTCTATAAATTCTTTAACGCTAATAGCCGATGAAAATGGGTTTGCAAGCAAATAAGATTCATCTTTACCAATAACTGTGGTTAGGTTACCGTCTTTAGGAACTCCCATAAATGTATAATTTTGGGCTCTACCTGGTCCTTTAAAAATAAATCCATCTGTATTTGGTATTGATCCTAAGCTTTTTTTCTGAACCCAAGAAGCTCTTGTACCCGCACTTGCTGCATAGGTATATATCCAATGACCTGCCAATTCTATTGAACCTGAAGGACTATTTGTGAAATTACCATCATAACCACCTATAAAGCTAATATTTTTGGCTATACCAGTTGCAGTTGAAGCATTGACAACTCCATCAAAATTTGTTGAATTTGTTCCGTCTTTTAAAACATTTGCTACAGTATAATCTGTTGCTCCTGCTGAATTTTTTACTGGAGAACCAATATAGTTATAACGATATTTGCTAGGTACAGTAGAGTTTTGATCAACTAGTAATCTTCCAGATCCAGTAACTAAACTTGAAGATGTATGTGTTTGAATAAATTGAGCGTTGCTATTACCTGAAGGGTCTATTAAACGAATATCTCCATTTAAAACAACATCATTGGTTACAACTAATAGATTGTTAGTAACACCTAATTTATTACCTGTATTTACTGTTAATTTTCTAGCACTTAATCTTGCTGTTGTATGATTGTAATCTTCATTAATAACCACAAAACGAGAACGATCTGGGTATCCATTATTCCAAACTCCACCTGTTCTTGTAGTTATATTTATTCTGTGCAAACCTAACAAAGTATTAGCGTCTGTGTTAGAGTTGATAATTTCTGAAATTAATGGATCATGAGGATGTCTTTCTGCACCACCTGCTCCTAAAAGTCTATATGGGTTTAATGCATCATCTACAAAAACAACCCATTCACTTGGAGTATAATTTGCATTTGTGGTAAGTCTTTCATCAATTCTTACATAAGATGTTTTGTTACCAACTGAAGTTATTGCATCATACCTATTTGCCCAAGAAGTCCCAAAAATAGTAAGAGATAGGGTTATAATATCATCACCTCCTTCTATATCTGTTAACAAATTATTGTCTACAATACTTGCATCTGCACCTAAATTTGCAATTACATTTCCAGTATTTTTAAATAAAATAGATTTACCTGGTGCTAATGATGTAGGTACTGTATATGCAACATCTGGAATTACACCTGTTTGATCTCCTGTTTTATTTTTATATAACTGAATTTTAATCAAATTTCCATCAATAGAATTTGTTGTACTTACATTGGTTATCTCAATCCATCTTTCTGAACCAAATTGATATACTTGTGTAATCATTGGTGTACCTTGAGCACCAATTGTGTCTCTATAATCTAAATCTCCAAGAGGACTACTTGCATCATTATCTCCATCACCTAAATTAGCTGGTGCAGGTGGGTTATGATTGTCATTTACAGTTGATCCAGAAATGGCAGAATCGTCATTATCATCAAAATTATTATCTAAACCATCTCCATCTGAGTCAGTGCCAGATAAAGTATTATCTGCATCTCCGTTTTCTGAAATATCTAATACCCCATCATTGTCTGAATCTGTATCTATATAATCTGGATTGTCTGTACCATCTGTGTTTTCTGGATTTAGACCTACAAAACCTCCTGTTTCATAATTATCATCAACACCATTATTGTTTGCATCTGTAATTCCAGTACCTACACCACTTGGAGCTATATAGCCTTTTGTAGGTTGCCCTTCTATATTGTCTGGAATACCATCATTGTCTGCATCTATATCTAAATAATCTGGAATACTGTCTCCATCTGCTGTTGCTGTTGGAGTATTTCCTGTTCCTGCAGAACTAGGTATTCCATTGGTAGTTACAGTTGTTCCTACTGTACCATCTGCTTTACCATCTCTATTTGCATCTGTACCACCAGATTCTATAACATCTGGTATACCATCATTATCTGAATCTAAATCTAAATGGTTAGGTATACCATCTCCATCTAAATCACAAATTTTTTGAGACTCTTTTTTAATGTCATTAGCAGACCAAGCTGTTGTATTAGAATATCTTACAGCGTCCATTAAACCTCCATAAAATGTTAAAGTGCCTGATTTTGAAGTTGAACCACCATGAATTCCTCCTAATCCACCATCATCAGAATGACCAGGAATACTATTGTAGGTAGCCGTAGTTGAGTTTGATACACCATCTACATATACTGTTAATATACCATTTGCTCCAGAAGCACTAAAAGTTGCTGCTACATGATGCCAAAGACCATCTACTGTTAATGTTACTGAACTTGAAACTGTAGTTTCTGACCCTGCACCACCATTTCTTGTTGTGTACATAACAACTCCATCGTCCATCCATAGAATAGAGCCGTTTGTACCTCCACCTTCTTCGTAAATAATTCTGTTATCACTTACTGTTGATGGTTTAATCCAAGCAGAAAAGCTAATTTGTGTATAGGCTTGCTCCATAAAAGCACCATTTTGACTGTATAGGATTTTGTTAGAAGTACCATTAAAGATTGCAGAATGAGTTCCTTGAATTGCATCTGTTGAAAATGTAGGTGTGTCTGCTGTTCCTCTTTGGTTGTGAGCATTTCCAGAGATGTCATTTGTATTATTGTCTAAAGACCAATAGGCTTGTGGTGTAGTAGAAAAAGTAGCAGAAGGGTTTGTACAAGAACTCTCTACAGTATCTAAAATACCATCATTATCATCGTCTAAATCATCTACATCTGCAATACCATCATTATCTGTATCTAAACCTGCTGTATCTCTATAATCTACATCTCCACCAGAACCAATGTCTCCATCTACATCTCCTAAATTTGAAGCATTGGGAGGGTTGTGATTGTCATTAACGGTTGAGCCTGGAATTGCAGAATCGTTATTATCATCAAAATTATCATCTAAACCATCTCCATCTGTATCTGTTCCAGATAAGGTGTTATCTGTATCTCCGTTTTCATTAATATCGCTAATTGTATCATTATCAGAATTTAAGTCTGTATAATCTGGGTTGTCTTGATTATCTGTGTTAATAGGATTTAAACCAACAAATCCACCAGTTTCGTAATTATCATCTACTCCATTATTATTTACATCTGTAATTCCTGTACCAACTCCACTAGGAGCAATCCATCCGCTTGTAGTTTGTCCTTCTATATTATCTGGAATACCATCATTGTCAGCATCTATATCTAAATAATTTGGTATAGAGTCTCCATCTGAATTGGTTGGTGTATTGCCTGTACCTGCTGTACTTGGAACACCATTTGTTGTTGGAGTAGTACCAACAATACCATCTGCTCTACCATCTCTATTTGCATCTGTACCACCAGATTCGATAACATCTGGTATACCATCGTTATCAGAATCTAAGTCTAATGAGTTTGGTATTCCATCTCCATCTTTATCGTTGAAACTTGCTGGACATTGTAAAACTCCAAAAACGATATTGTCTAAACCAACATCATTTCCTGCACCTCCATTAGGTTGATCGTTAAAAATAACAATGTTAATATTACTAGTAGTGGCAGTAAAATTTAAGACAACTCTTCTCCAAATATCATCATTTGCTACTCCTAGTCCTGTAGAACTAACAGATGCCAATGTAGTACCACTGGTATTTTGAACTTCTAATCTAAAAATAGGTATATCTGGAGTTCCTTCTGCTAAACCTGCTAAATCTAATCGATATCTATAATCTGCGCCCACGATTAAATTTGAAATAGGTTGACGATAAAACTCTACAGGAGCAGAATTAATCATATTAATAGATAAAAATCTGCCAGAAGTAGAACCACCTGCAGGACCAGTGAATTGATCTATATTTGCATCTAAATTTCCATTAGAATTTGTAGTATTATAAAAAGGAAGTCCTGGGTTTGAGGAAGAAATTATTGCATAAGAGCCATCTGGAATAGCTCCACTTGTATCATAAGTATGATTACTAACATTCGGATCTGATACTCTTGTTGTACCTGTACCAAAATCATTGCTATATAAAATAATGACTTCTTCTTTTTGAGAAATATTACAATTCCCATTTTCAATGACATCTAAAATCCCATCATTGTCATCATCCAAGTCATTTGCATCTACAATACCATCATTATCACTATCTAAACCAGGGACATCTCTATAATCTACATCGCCTCCTGTAGTTACATCTCCATCTGAGTCTGTAAAATTATCTGTTTGTGTATTGTCAAAAGAACCATTTGGGTCTGTATAATTATCTCCATTATCTAATGTGTTTATCAGTCCATTGGTACCTACTGCACCTGTAACTTTACCACTACCATCATTTGCAAGACCACTTCCAGATTCTACAACATCAAAAATACCGTCATTATCTGAATCTAAATCTAAATAATCTGGATTGTCTGTGTTGTCTGAATTTTGAGGTGTAATACCAATAGATCCTGCTCCAGTAACACTACCTGTAGGTGTTATATCATAAGCATTGTCTAAACCATCTTTATCAGAATCTAAACCTGTAGGAGCTACATAACCTGTTGTAGATTGTGCTTCTATAATATCTGGAATTCCATCATTGTCTGAATCTAAATCTAAATAATCTGCTACACCATCTCCATCTGTATCTCTAGAGGTAACGCAATTTAAATCTACTGTATACTCTAAAGCATAAGCGCCACTTCCATCGCTACAAAAATTACCTACACCAGCTGCTGTAGTAGCCTGTATTGTAATACCAGGGGTTACTCCAGCTCCAGGGTCTATGTCTATAACTGTAAGATTTCTTTGCACAAAAGGAAAAGCCGCATCTAAAGTTGTACTACATTGTGTACTTCTTACAAACAAACCACTGTCTATTGTGCCACTATTAAAGTTTAAGCTAAAGGTTTCATTACTAGCAGCTCCTCCATCTACATCACCTCTTGCACGAACATTACTTACGGAAACTAAATCTCCAACTTCTAAGCCTAAAGAAGAAACATCTATACTTTGCAAAGTTCCTGTAGCTCCATCTGCTACAGTAATTCTATCTGGTGTTGTTGTTAAAGCAACTCCTGGACAAGCACCTTCTGTAATGTCTAAAATACCATCATTATCATTATCAATATCTACATTGTCTGGAACTCCATCACTATCTACATCATTAAAATTTTCACAGAATGTAAATCCTAATAAACCAGAACCATGAACGGATCCAAGAGTACAAGTATCACAATCTTGCCATACTATTGTAATCGATTTTATTTTATCGGTATCAGAAAAATTTACTCCAACATTGTCATCATCTCCTGCTGTAGAACCATTATTTGTAGAATTGATAATTCCTGTATTATTATCTACTGTATATGATGGATTGGCAGAGCTTGTAAAGGTTGGAAAAATAGTATTATTAAAATTATCTGTTGCTGTTATGGTATATTTATCTCCATTTGTACCATTTCCATTTACATGAAATAAATCGAATCCTACAGAATATACTGGGGTGCTAAAAGAAATTGTTATGGTAACTCCATTTCCAGAAGTAAAACCACTAGTAAAGAACTGTAAAGCTTCACCTGGGTCTGCATCTGTACCAACAGCTGGAGAGTTTGTGGTAGATGTACTTCCTTGCCATTGAGCTAACGTACCAGTTTCTCCAGAAAAGGTATAGGTAATATTAACTCCACTACCATCTACATTGTTTAGTGTTCTTGTTAAATCTCCATCTGGCCAATCAAAATCGTTATTACCAGAAGGTGTTGTACTCCAAATAAAACTTGCAGCTCCATTATCACAACTACTATGTAAATATTGCGAATAAGAATTTAAAGAAAATAGAAATATTAGTATAAAACTAATTTTTTTTAAACGAATTATTCCCCCAAATAATTTCGTTTTTATTAGATATTTAATCATAAAAAAAACATTTTTTAAAAGTTGCAAAAGTAATAAAATGGTTTAACGTTACTTAATTGTAAGACACTAAATATTCTATTAAGTCACAACTACTATTAATATCTACGAAATAGATATGCACTTGGTTTTAAATTTAATAAAAAAAACACTAAGTTTTATGTATTTTCGTTTTTTAAGATTTTCTTAAGTTGAATTTAAACTATCCAATTACATATATTAAAGGAATTAGTGTACAAAGAGCAACGCTTTTGTATACAGAATTAGGTATAAAAACGTGTAATGATTTACTCAATTTTTTTCCTTTTAGATATATTGATAAAACTCGATTTTATCAAATAAAAGAATTACAGCCAAATTCTTCTGAAGTGCAAGTAGTAGGTAAGATAACTAATGTGAAATCTGTGGCTCAAAAAAGAGGAAGTAGGTTAGTAGCCACTTTTCAAGATGTATCTGGTTCTATGGAATTGGTTTGGTTTAAAGGGCAAAAATGGATAAAAGATTCACTAAAGATAAATGAGCCCTATGTTGTTTATGGAAAATTGAATCATTATAATGGTAATTTTAGCATACCACATCCAGAGATGGAGTTACTTACAGAATACAAAAAAAAGTTGCAAACAAAGATGCAACCTGTATATCCATCTACAGAAAAATTGACCAATTCTGGAGTTTCTAATAAGCTGATGCGAAATTACATTCAGAATTTACTGCAACAATTTTACGATAGAATAGAAGAAAGTCTTTCAGAGGAAATTATTAACGATTTTAAGTTGATGAATAAAAGAGATGCCTTATTAAATGCGCATTTTCCTAAAAGTCAAGAAAACTTAGCCAAAGCGCAAAATAGATTAAAGTTTGAAGAATTATTTTTTATTCAACTACAATTATTGCGTAAAAAGCTCATCAATAAAACAAAAAATAAGGGATTTGTATTCGAAAATGTTGGTGCTATTTTTAATGAATTTTATAGCACTAACTTGCCTTTCGATTTAACAAATCCCCAAAAAAGAGTATTGAAAGAAATTCGGAAAGATGTAGCTTCTGGGGCTCACATGAATCGACTTTTACAAGGTGATGTTGGTTCTGGGAAAACTATAGTAGCTTTGTTAACCATGCTTTTAGCAATTGATAACGGATTTCAAGCAACAATTATGGCACCTACAGAAATTTTGGCAAACCAGCATTTTATAGCAGTTTCAGAACTTCTAGAAGGAATGGATGTTAAAGTTGATATTCTTACAGGTTCTGTAAAAACTAAAAAACGAAGAGAAATTCATGCAAATTTAGAAGATGGAAGTTTGCATATTTTAATTGGTACACACGCTTTGTTAGAAGACAAAGTGCAATTTAAAAATCTAGGAATTGCCATTATTGATGAGCAGCACAGATTTGGAGTGAAACAACGCGCAAAATTGTGGTCTAAAAACGAGCTACCCCCACATATTTTAGTAATGACTGCAACACCAATTCCTAGAACTTTGGCAATGTCAGTTTATGGAGATTTAGATATTTCTGTAATAGATGAATTACCTCCAGGAAGAAAAGAAGTAAAAACGGTTCACAGATTTGATAGTAACAGATTGTCGGTTTTTAAATTTATGAAAGATGAGATTGCAAAAGGCAGGCAAGTGTATGTTGTGTATCCTTTAATTCAGGAATCTGAAGCTATGGATTACAAAGATTTAATGGATGGTTATGAGAGTATTTCTCGCGAATTTCCAAGTCCAAAATACCAAATTAGTATTGTACATGGAAAAATGAAAGCTGCAGATAAAGATTATGAAATGCAACGTTTTGTAAAAGGTGAAACACAAATTATGGTAGCTACAACTGTTATAGAAGTTGGTGTAAATGTGCCTAATGCAAGTGTTATGATTATAGAAAGTGCTGAACGTTTTGGGCTGTCTCAATTGCATCAATTAAGGGGAAGAGTTGGTAGAGGAGCAGACCAAAGTTATTGTATTTTACTATCTAGTTATAAATTATCTGAAGAAGGTAAAACCCGATTAAAAACAATGGTAGAAACTTCTGATGGTTTTAAAATTGCTGAGGTAGATTTAAAATTACGTGGCCCAGGAAATTTAATGGGAACACAACAAAGTGGTGTTTTAAATTTAAAAATTGCAGATGTTGTTAAAGATTCTAAAATATTAGTTGCTACTAGAAATACTGCCATTTCAATTCTGCAAGAAGATAGTAATTTATCTCAAGAAAAAAACTTACCTATAAAAAAAGCGTATACAAAAATGACCAAATCGTCTAAGATTTGGTCAAATATTAGTTAAATGATATTTTTAAAATTTTAAATTGATTTTACAACTTCTTTTATTGGTCTTCTAGATTTTGGATTTTTAGAAGGCATATTTCCATCATTTTCATCTCTATAACCAATACAAACACCAACCAAAGCTGTGTAATTTTCATCATCTAAAATAGCATTGTACTTTTCTGGCTCAATACCTTCCATTGGTGTTGCATCAATATTCATTACTCCACAAGCACTTAAAAATACACCTAAAGCCAAATACGTTTGGTCGCTAAACCAAGATTTAATTTCGTTAGCTGGCTTATCTTTTAAAAAGTTGTTGTAATAACCAACTGCACCTTCAGGTAAGCTATCATTTATTTGCTTCTCGAAAGCCTTAATATTATCTATTCTGCTAAAAACAACTAATGTATCACATTGTTCAATTTTTGGAGCATTAAAAAAAGATGCTTCAGCAAATTTTTTCTTAGTTTCTGTATCTGAAACAAATGTAAATTTCCAAGGTTGACTGTTGATTGATGAAGGACTTAACCTTAGAATTTCTTTTAATTCTGTTATTTTTTCTGAACTTATTTTTTTGGTATTGTCATACTTTTTTGTGGTATAACGTTCTTGCATTGCTTTTAAAAAACTCATTTTTATTGTTTTAATTTTATACTATCATTTTTATAGTTACAAAAATATATATAGTTTTGTAAACTCACAAGAACGGTCAAAAAGGATAGTAGTAAATTATTATAAAAATAAAAGAGTATGTATATTGTAAAAGGTAAGGAATATCCCTGTTGTGCAAGTGTAACTATGGGGATTATTGGCGGAAAATGGAAAACTGTTATTTTATTTCATTTAATTAATGCGCCTCTTCGTTATAATGAATTACGTAAAAAAATGAAAAGCGTTACAGAACGTACTTTAAGCTTACAACTAAAAAAGTTGGAAGAAGATGGTATTATAAAACGTAAAGTTTATACCACAAAACCACCCTTAAAAGTAGAATATTCTTTAACTGATTTTGGTAAAACTGCGATACCATTACTAAAATCTATTGCAGAATGGGGTGAATATGTAGTTGATAATAATGAAGATTGAAATTTATAAGTATTAATATTTAAAAAACAATAAGCCAAACTACAATTCCAATAACTTTTTAGCAGCACTAAAAGGCGTTGTTTTTCCGTTTTCTAATTTCTTTATTTCTGCTTCTAAAGCTTCTTTTACTTTTGAATTCTGATAAAAATTAGATTTTAATTGCTGCTCTATGGTAGACAATAGCCAATACTTATTTTGTTCGTTTCTTTTAGTTTGGAAGTAATTATTCTCTTTTGTTAAAGAAATATAGTCAGCAATCATTTCATCAATTTTATCAATTCCAAAATTTTTTAAAGCACTTGCAGTTAAAACTTTGGGTTGCCAATTACTTTCTTTTAAAGGATATAAATGTAAGGCTCTGTTGAATTCGACTTTAGCGATTTTAGCGTTTTTCTCATTTTCTCCATCAGCTTTATTAATTACGATTGCATCTGCCATTTCTATAATTCCGCGTTTAATTCCTTGTAGTTCATCACCAGCACCAGCCAATTTTAGTAATAAAAAGAAATCTACCATAGAGTGAACTAAAGTTTCCGATTGCCCAACACCAACAGTTTCAATCAAAATAGTATCAAAACCAGCAGCTTCACACAAAATAATACTCTCTCTGGTTTTTTGTGCAACTCCACCTAAAGAAGAGCCAGAAGGAGAAGGTCTTATAAATGCATTTTTATCTGTAACTAATTGTTCCATTCTGGTTTTATCACCTAAAATAGAACCTTTATTTACAGAACTACTTGGGTCTACAGCTAAAACTGCTACTTTTTTTCCTTTAGAAGTTAAATGTTTTCCAAAAGCTTCTATAAATGTACTTTTTCCAACACCAGGAACTCCAGTAATTCCTATCCTAACAGATTTATTTGCATAGGGTAAACATTGTTCTAAAATTTCGTTGGCTTTTTGTTGATGTTTAGCGTTTGTACTTTCTACCAACGTAATTGCTCTACTTAAAAAAGGAATATTTCCTGCTAAAATTTTTGTAACAAATTCTTCTACAGAATTTTTTTTGGCTCTGTTTTGTTTTATTTTTTCTGCACTTAATTTATTGGTGGTTTCTGGAGGAGAAACACCATCTTTTTCATGTAAAGCAGAAGAGTTTTTATTATTCAAAAGAGTAATATTTATAGTAAAAATAAGTAAATATTAAAGAATAGGTAAAATTTTTGGTCCAAGAAATTTCATCCAAAGAAAAACACTAGCAAAAAAACCTAAAATCCCATATATTAAAGTTTGAGTTCTTTGTTTGAATGAAAATATTTTTAAGAAAATAAAAGTACCAATTAATAAAAATATTAAACTAGGAATTAACATTAATAAATTTGCTTTTAAGCTATTTTGATGGTAACCATAAATTACTTTTTGTAAATTAATTATAGATTGTAAAACACTAAAGCAACTTATTAATACTAAAAACCAATCTAAGAGAGTAAATATTTTCTTTTTTTTCCATCTTATAAATAGTAATATAAAACATAAAAGCGAAGGTAGAAATTGAAGGAAAAATAATTTATACCTATCAAACCAATTTATATTTGTTTTTAATCGATTTAATTCGCTAAAATTTTCGCATCCAACAAAAGTTCCTCTATAATTATAAACAAAAACTTTAGAAATAACTCCGTCTGTAAAAAGAGCATCAAAAACAAAAACTAATGCATTTTGAAGCTGTGTTTTTAATGGAAAGAACAATAAAAACAAACAAAATATATAGATATTTTCTTTTTGTTTTAAGACAGTTATAACTTTTTTTACCATTGTATAAGTGCTACTTTTTGTAAATTTAAATATAAAATTCAATTCATTTTGCAACATCGATAAAAATGTATCGTCTTTAGAGTAAGATAGTTTTAATGAAACCAATCAAACAATTACATCAACCCATTATTAACTTGTGCAAAGATAATTGCGCAAAGTCGCAAATGCAATTGTACAACTTGTATTGTAAAGCCATGTTAATAGTAGCTCATAGATATGTAAAAGATCGTTTTATAGCAGAAGACGTTATGCAAGATGCGTTTATAAAAGCGTTTAAAAACATCAAAAATTATAAAAACGAAGTCACTTTTGGAGCTTGGTTAAAGAGAATTGTTATCAACCAAAGTATAGATTATTTAAAGAAAAATAAATTAGAGCTAATAGCTATTAATGATGAGGTCTATAAAGTAGAAAATGAAGAAAATTGGAGTGTTAGAAGTGAAGTTTCTGTTGATGGAATTGTAGAAGTTATTAATAATTTAAAAGACAAATACAGGTTGGTTTTAACCATGTATTTATTAGAAGGTTATGATCATCAAGAAATATCGGAAGTATTAAATATTACAGAAAACACTTCAAGAACACATCTGTTAAGAGGAAAAAAAATATTGAAAGAACAATTAAAAAATACGAGTTATGCAGAAAGATATTAGAGAAGAGCTAAAAAATTATAAAGAATCTAATGTAGAGTTATCTACAAATCATGCTCAAAAGTTTGAAAAACTGTTGCTGTCAGAAATGCATCCACAAAAACCAAGGAAAAAAAACCTAAAATGGTTGTCTATTGCAGCATCTGTAGTATTGTTAATTAGTTTAGGAATTAAATTTTATCCCACAAAAAATATAGATACTGAAACGAATTCAGCACAGAAGGAGATAAGTTTAGGAAGTATTTCACCAGAATTTGAAACCATAGAAAAATACTATAAAAACAGTATCAATTTAGAAATCAGTCAGTTAGAATTGACAGATGAGAATAAAGAAATGGTTGATGGTTATTTATTAAAAATAGCAGAACTCATAAAAGAGTACAAATCGTTAACCAAAGAGCTCAGTACAAAAGGTGTTAACGACTCTACAATAGATGCACTAATTAGTAATTTACAATTGCGCTTACAGCTGTTACAACGTTTGAAAAAACAATTAAAACAATTAAAAAATTTAAACAATACACAAAATGAAACACAAATTATATAAACAAATATTTACACTTTTTGTTATTTGCTTTTTAGGAACTGCTTTTGCACAAAAGTTTGATAAAAAAATTACTGACAATTTTAAAGTAAATAAAGATGTAGAAATAGGCATTAATGCTACAAATACAGATATAAACGTAACTACTTGGCCTAAAAATGAAGTTCAGGTAGATGCTTTCATAGAAGTTGAAGGAATCTCTAAAAAAGAAGCTGAAAAGTATTTCAAAAATTGGAATTTTGAAGCTTTAGGTAATAAAAGAAAGGTGAAAATTACTTCTAAAGGAAATATTTCTAATGGTAAAGATTTTATCTTTTTTAATGATATGAATTTCGATTTTGAAATCCCAGAAATAACAATCCCAGATGTAGATGCTATTATAATTCCTGATATGGATTTTGATTTCGATTTAGACTTCGATTTTGATTTTGATTCAATGGAAGATATAGAAGATAATATGAAAAGAAAAGGAAGATATTCTTTTGAATACCATAATGATGATGAACATATTGTTATAAAAACTAAAAAAGAATGGGAGAAATTTAAGAAAAGTAAAAAATACAAAGAATTAAAAAAATCTTTTGAAAAAGCAAAACATAACATAAAAGTTATTGATAAGAAAAAATTGAAAGAATCTTTAGAGAAAGCAAAACTTCAAATTAAGAATATTAACAAAGAAGAAATTAAACTAGGATTGGCAAAAGCAAGAGAAACTTTAAAAAACATGAACTTTAGTTTTGGTTCTTATTCAGATGATTTAATAATTAATGGAAAAAAAGTTAAGATTAAAAAAAGAATCGAAATAAAAGTTCCAAAAGGAGCAACTTTCGACTTAAACACCAAACACTGCAAAGTAAAATTACCAAATACAGTAGCTTCTGGAAATGTAAAATACGGCACTTTTGATGCCAATAACTTAAATGGAGGTAGATTAACCATAAACTACTCTCCAGTAAATATAAACAGTTTAAATGCTTGTACTTTATTTTTAAACAATGTAACTGATGCTAAAATAGCATCAGTTACCAATACAACTATGAGTAATAATTCTTCTAAATTAGAAATTATAAAAATAAATAACAGTGTAAACTTTTCAGATAAATTCGGTAAAATTACAATTGGAGGTTTTAATCCTAATTTTGGAGAATTTATTCTTAATTTAAGTAATTCTGAAGCAATTCTTAATTTTGGAGAAGTGCATTCTAAATTTAAATATCAGGTAAACAAAGTAAAATTAAATAACGAACGTGTAAAATATTTTAAAAACGATAATAAAACTGCTAATTTACTTAAAGTTAATGGTGAGTATAGTAGTATTGTAATTAAGTAAAACACTTCTCTTTTTTTTATTAAACTTCACTCAAATTCCATTTCTCTATTCTCTATAAAGTGCCTATCTTTATCGGCTGTAAATAGTCACTTTTTTAATGGAACGCTACAAAGAAAATCAATTAAAAGTATACAACTCTCTCTCTAAAAAGAAAGAAGATTTTAAACCCATAACAGAAGGCTATGTTGGCATGTATGTTTGTGGGCCAACTGTTTATAGCAATGCACATTTAGGTAATGTAAGAACCTTTATGTTTTTTGATGTTGTGTATAGATACTTACTTCATTTAGGTTATAAAGTACGTTATGTACGTAATATTACAGATGCTGGGCATTTAGAAAACGATGCAGAACAAGGTGAAGATAAAATTGCCAAAAAAGCACGCTTAGAGCAAATAGAACCTATGGAAGTTGTGCAAATGTATACTGTAGATTTTCATAACGTATTAAAAAACTACAACTTTTTACCACCAAGTATAGAGCCAACAGCAACAGGTCATATTGTAGAACAGATAGAAATGATTAAAGAAATCATAGAAAAAGGTTTTGCGTATGAAGTAAATGGTTCTGTATATTTTGATGTTCATGAATACAACAAAAAAGAAAATTACGGAATTCTTTCAGGTAGAAAAGTAGAGGATTTAATTCATAATACACGTTCTTTAGACGGACAATCAGATAAGAAAAATCCACAAGACTTTGCACTTTGGAAAAAAGCAGACGAACGTCATATAATGCGTTGGCCATCTCCTTGGAGTGATGGTTTTCCTGGCTGGCATTTAGAGTGTTCTGTAATGAGTACAAAATATTTGGGAGAACAATTTGACATTCATGGAGGAGGAATGGATTTAAAATTCCCTCATCACGAATGTGAAATCGCACAATCGCAAACCTGCTCAGGTGTAAAACCCGTAAATTATTGGATGCATACAAATATGTTGTCTTTAAATGGTCAAAGAATGGCAAAATCTACAGGGAATTTTATTTTACCAAACGAGATTTTATCAGGGGATAATACTATTTTACCAAAACCATTTTCAGCATCAGTTGTTCGTTTTTTTAACATGCAAGCCAATTATAGAAGTATTCTAGATTTCTCTGGAGATGCCTTAGAAGCTTCAGAAAAAGGGCATGCTAAATTAATGGAAGCAGTTAATTTTTTAGAGAAGATAGAAGCAGGAAAAACATCAACTTTCGATATTCAAAATTGGAAAACAGCTTGTTATGCTGCCATGAATGACGATTTTAACACGCCTATTTTAATATCACATTTGTTTGATGCTGTAAAACTAATCAATCAAATCAAAGAGAAAAAGGCGAGTTTAACTTTAGAAGATGTAGAAGAATTTAAAAGCACTTTAAACAGTTTTGTTTTTGATGTTTTAGGGTTGATGAATGAAAACTCTCAAGACAGTTCAGAAAAGATAAATGGAGTAGTAGAGTTGTTAATTAAATTGAGGAAAGAAGCAAGAGAAAATAAAAACTGGGCATTGTCTGACCAAATTAGAGACGAATTAGTTGAACTCGGAATTCAACTAAAAGATGGGAAAGAAGGGACAACGTTTTCAGTAAATTAAATAAATAATTACGAATTGTAAATTATGAGTTACGAGTTTGTCAGTTCGAGTGATTTCGATTTTTCATCGAAATTGTATCGAAAACTTTTTTAAAACGATTAAAATTTAATTTTTGAAAAAAATACTTTCATACCCATTTATTTTATTAGTTCGTTTTTATCAAACAGCAATATCACCATTTACACCAGCAACATGCAGGTATAGTCCTACTTGTTCTCATTATACAATAGAAGCTTTGCAAAAGCATGGCTTATTTTCTGGAGGTTGGTTAGCACTAAAAAGAATTTTTAGTTGCCATCCTTGGGGAGGCAGTGGTTATGATCCTGTTCCAGAGAAAAAATATAAATAATTGTCACCTCGAGCGCAGTCGAGAGGTTTTTATAAAAATATAAGTAATTAGGTTTCGACTGCGCTCGACCAGACATAGAAAATAATATATGAGTTTTTTAGCAATAGAGTGGAACCCTTCCATTGGAATAGATTTAGGTTTTTTTACCATTCGTTGGTACAGTTTAATGTTTGTAGCAGCTTTCTTATTAGGTTTAAGATTGATGAAAAAAATCTATATAGAAGATAAAATTCCTTTAGAAAAATTGGATACAATTTTCATGTACGTTTTCATTTCTATGTTAGTAGGTATGCGTTTAGGTGATGTTTTCTTTTATAGTTGGGATTATTACCAAGACCATTTATTAGAAATTATTTTACCATTTAAAAATACAGCAGAGGGTTGGAAATTTACAGGTTATACAGGTTTTGCCAGTCATGGAGCAGCCATAGCCATACCAATTGCCATGTATTTTTATGCAAAAAAGCATTTACAAAAACCGTGGTTGTTTATTTTAGATAGATTGGCAATAATGGTTGCTTTAGCAGGGTTTTTTATACGAACAGGAAACTTTTTCAATTCAGAAATTTACGGAAAACCAACAGGTACAGATTTTGGAGTTATTTTTAAAGCTTCTGCAGAAGCAGGTAACATAGCAAGACACCCAACACAATTGTATGAAGCTTTTGGGTATTTAACCTTGTTTTTTGTAATGTGGTATTTATTTTGGAAAACAGAGAAGAAAAAGCAAACAGGTTTTTTGTTCGGTTTATTTATGGTAGTACTATGGTCTTTACGTTTTATAATTGAGTTTTTTAAAGAACCACAAGTACAGCAAAGAGGAGAAGAGTGGTTTTTTAGCCCTTTAAATACAGGGCAAGTACTAAGTATCCCACTAATTTTAATAGGTGTGTGGTTAATGTTTAGAAAAACAAAAAAAGAAGCATAACTATTATGGAAAAGTTAAAACAACGCTGGGGAATTGAAAGTAATTGGTCGCTTTTAGCAATTTTTATCGTTTTTGCAATCAACGGATCTTTTGCAGCTTGGGTAGCTAAACCAATATGTAATTTTTTAGGCTTATATCCAGAAACTATACATCCTATAATTTACTGGCCACTTAGAATTTTACTTATCTTTCCTATTTACCAATTAACACTTCCAATTGTTGGTTGGTTATTTGGGCAGTTTAAATTCTTTTGGGAATTTGAAAAAAAATTTTTGGGCAGATTAGGTTTGGGATTTTTATTCAATAAAGAAAATTAAGCATTAGTACTATTTTCTATTTCTTGTTTTTTAAAAACATAAGTATAAAACCACATTATTGTAAAAGTTGGTATAAAGTCTGAAAAAGGAAAAATCTCTTCTACAAAACTAACAATACCAGCAATTTTTCCTTCTTTACCTTTGTACATTCTTGTTATTAAATAACTGGAGGTTGGTGCCCAAATTAAATCAAAAAAAGGAATTGGAACCATACCAATAGCATCAAAAACAATACTTAAAGCTAAGTTTTTATATTTTTTATTCATATTTATTATTTAAATCAAAATTCTTGCCAAAGACTATTTTAAGTAAATGTGATTTAATAAATTTGTTAAATGTAATTATTTCTTGTGAATTTTATAGATTTCAAAAATAGAATCGAACAACAAAATACTGCCAAGTTAGGAGGTTTAGAAGCACAATTTAAACTAGCCCCTAAGTTAAGGTTAAAATACAATGCAGATAAAATAAAGGCAAATAACCCTAAAAAAGCCGCAACTTTGGCGCTTTTTTATCCTAATGAAAAAAATGAAACTTGTTTTTTATTAACGCAAAGAGCAAGTTATAAAGGCACACATTCTGCTCAAATAAGTTTTCCTGGTGGTAAAATTGATAAAGCTGACAAAAACCTTCAAGAAACAGCTTTAAGAGAAGCACATGAAGAAGTTGGTATACTACCAGCTACAATAAATGTTGTTAGAGAATTGACAGATGTTTATATACCTCCAAGCAATTTTTTAGCGACTCCATTTTTAGGTTTTTTAAATAAAAGACCAAAATTTAAAATTAATTACGAAGTAAAAAGTATTATTGAAGTTACTTTAGAAGAGTTATTAAGTGATGCTAGCTTAACAACAGTAAATATGAACACATCTTACATGAAAAATATAGATGTACCTTGCTTTAAGTTAAATGGATTTATTGTTTGGGGAGCAACAGCTATGATGCTTTCAGAAATTAAAGAATTATTAAAACATTAAATTTTACTTTTTGTTTTGTAAATTTGCCTTTAACCAAGTATTAAACAAACTAACGAATGCCTTTATTTAAAAGAAATCCTTTTGGTCATATTTTATTTTTAAAAAAATGGATCATCAGAATTTTCGGACTCGTTTCTCATGGGAGATACCGTAAATTTAACAACTTGCAGATAGAAGGTTCTGAGATTTTAAGAGACTTACCAGAATCTGGTGTATTGTTTATTTCTAACCATCAAACTTATTTTGCAGATGTTGCTGCTATGTTTCACGTATTTAATGCATCTTTAAGTGGTAGAGATGATACAATTAAGAATGTAGGATACATTTGGAACCCAAAACTAAACATTTATTTTGTTGCAGCAGGAGAAACAATGCGTTCTGGTTTATTACCAAAATTATTTGCTTATGCAGGTTCTGTTTCTATTGATAGAACTTGGAGAAGTGCTGGTAAGAATGTAAACAGGCAAGTAAAAAATTCTGATATTTCTAACATAGGTACTGCAATAAAAGATGGTTGGGTTATTACTTTTCCTCAAGGAACAACAACTCCTTTTAAACCTATTAGAAGAGGTACAGCTCATATTATTAAAACTTACAAACCTGTTGTTGTACCCATAGTTATTGATGGTTTTAGACGTTCTTTTGATAAAAAAGGACTGAACATAAAAAAAAGAAATGTACTACAATCTATGGTAATTAAAGAACCATTAGATATTGATTATGAAAACGAAGATATTGCAGAAATTGTAACTAAAATAGAATATGCAATTGAGCAACATCCCTCTTTTTTAAAGGTACTTTCTAAAAAAGATGCAGAAGCATATTTAAAAGAAGAAGAAGAACTTAATAAAAAACGTGAGTTTTGGAGTTAATAATAAAACAAGCCAACCTCTAATCCTATAAAAAAACTGTACCTTCTTACTTTAAGATTGTGCATTTCTTTTAAATCTGTTCTCTCTGTAATTTGATTTAAGATGCTAATTTTAAATCGATTGTTAATTTTGTATGCAAGTTGTATTGTTCCAGACCAACTCATGGTGTTCTTTCTTCTGTTAATTACCCCTAAACCTATTATTGTAGAAGTATACAAATCTAAATCATCAAGAAATGGCTTGAATGTGTAACCAAATGTAGCTCCATATCTAGAATACGCCTCTTTTAAATTAGCTTTTTCATATTCTATTTCATAAATAAAATACCCAATATTTTGCTCTTTCGCTTCAAATTTTATTTTACTAATAAAATTTAAAGTTCCAGGTTTGTTTCCTCTTTCATCACCAAAAGCTAATAGTTTTAGATCGTGATGAAAAGAAAACTGAATTGCCTTTTGTGAGTGTATACTACAAACAATGAGCAGTAAGAAAAAGAGGAGGGAATTTTTCTTTTTAATCATTACTATAAATTAAACACTGTATTTCTAAAGGTAGTTAAAATATTTTTTACAAGTAATAAGTATATTTAGTAAATTCTAAAAACTATATTTGCACTCGCAAAATTTACTGTTATTTGAATTTTTTATAATAGTAATTATTTTAAATTATTAACTTTAATTAAAATACCCATTATAGTTCTCTTTCCTAAGGAAAGGGTTAGGGATAGGAATATGAAAGCTGGAATTGTAGGATTACCAAACGTAGGGAAATCAACTTTATTTAATTGTTTATCAAATGCAAAAGCGCAAAGCGCAAACTTTCCCTTTTGTACAATAGAACCTAATTTAGGAGTTGTAAATGTACCTGATAAAAGAATTGAAAAATTAGAAGAATTGGTAAACCCAGAACGTGTTTTACCTGCAACTGTAGAAATTGTAGATATTGCTGGTTTGGTAAAAGGAGCAAGCAAAGGAGAAGGTTTGGGAAATCAGTTTTTGGCAAATATTAGAGAAACTGATGCAATTTTGCATGTCTTACGTTGTTTTGATAATGAAAACATTATTCATGTAGATAATTCTATAGACCCAGTTAGAGATAAAGAAACCATTGATATCGAATTGCAATTAAAAGATTTAGAAACGGTTCAAAAAAGACTGGAAAGAGTAAAAAGAACAGCAAAAACTGGAAATAAAGAAGCACAAGCAGAATTAGTTGTTCTGTTAAAAGTGGAAGAAACTTTATTAAAAGGACAATCTGTAAGAACTTTAGATTTTTCTGAAAAAGAGTTAGAGTTTGTTCACCCTTTGCAATTCATTACTTTAAAACCAGTACTATATGTTTGTAATGTTGATGAAAATTCTGCGGTTTCTGGAAATGATTATGTAGAAAAAGTGAGAGAAGCTGTAAAAGATGAAGATGCAGAAGTTATTGTATTAGCAGTTGGCACAGAAGCAGATATTACAGAGCTAGAAGATTATGAAGAACGCCAAATGTTTTTAGAAGATATTGGTCTAGAAGAAGCAGGAGTTTCACGTTTGGTGCGTTCTGCTTATAAATTATTAAACTTACAAACTTATTTTACAGCAGGAGTAAAAGAGGTAAGAGCTTGGACAATTCCTATTGGTTCAACTGCGCCACAAGCAGCAGGAGTAATACATACCGATTTTGAAAAAGGATTTATTAGAGCTGAGACTATTTCTTACGAAGATTATGTTACTTATGGTTCTGAATCTAAAGTAAAAGAAGCTGGTAAAATGAGAGTAGAAGGTAAAGAATACATTGTTAAAGATGGTGATGTTATGCATTTTAGATTCAATGTATAACTTCTTTATGTATTTTTAAATTTTATTTTGACTTTTATTGAGAAATATCAACATAAAAATATAAAACCCAATGAGAAATCGTTGGGTTTTGTATTATAATTATTTTTTCTTAAAACTGATACCTAAAACTAATTGCTTGGTAATTTTCGCCAAAAAAGTTTTGTTCCATAACTGGTTTAAAAGAAACTGAAGAGTTTTCTTTTTTATGCAATTCAGGAATGTAGTACCCAGCTAAAGCACCTAGACCATATCCTAATAATACATCTGTAAGAAAATGTTGTCCAGCTTTCATTCTATAATATCCAACAGCTGCTGGTAAAATTGCTGCTCCTGCATAAACATAAGGAATTGCTTTAGAATTAGGATGAAAATCTTGAAATACTTTGGCTGCGAAAAAAGTAGCTGTGGCTGTAGCTGCAACATGACCCGAATAAAAAGACCTAGTGGCTGTTACACTTTTACGTTGATTTAAAGGAGCATCTGTACCATATACATAAGGCCTAGCTCTATTGGATAGACCTGCAGAAATTGTAAATAATGCAGAAGTAGTCGCTAAACTTTCTATATAAATACCAAATAACTGTCCAGCATGTTTATTTGCTTTATCATCTAAAAGAAGTGCAAAAGGAGCTGCAAAAGAAATGGCAAAAGGAATATCACTTATTTTACTAGCACTTTCAGAATAATTTCCAGCAACCCATTTATCCATAAAATTAATGTTGTTAATTTCACTTCTAATTCTTGCCAAATCAGCATCCGAATATGAATCTTTATTAGATATAATTAACAAACCACCAGCAGTTGCAGCAAAAGCTGCACCAGTCCAAATACCATCTCTTTTCCATCTCCATTCATAAGGAGATTCGTTTTGTTGAGCATTTGTAATTTGACTTGTTAATATCAGTATAATAATAATTTTAAAAAATCGCATAATTTCTTTTTTTACAAAGAAAGTAGGAATCTAAAATTTTAATTATCTCAAATCATAAAAAAATTACCTCAAAAAAATATGTTAAGCTTTTAAGATGAGATCTCTTAACCACTTATTTGGTACTAAGTCTATAGTTAAGTTTATGCGTTCTTCAGTTCCTTTATTAATAACTTCGTGTGGTTTTGTTAAATCTAGATACCAGCATTCACCAGGTTTCATATGAACAGGTGTTTTATTTAAATTAAAAACCATTTCTTTATTATTTAAAATAGGAATTGTTAATCTAATAACAGATTTCTGTACTTCTAAACCTAAAGTTGGGTCTGTATGTTCTTTTACAACAGAATTTGGTGCTAAACGAAGTAGTCTAACCAAAGTAACTTTTGTATGTTTTTGAAATGATGTTACAATACTTTTTAAATAAGGCGATTTTTCTAAATCTGGTGTGTTTAACCAATCTGTCCAAGAACCATCTGCGTAATCTTTTGCTGGAGGAGGAAATGGCAATGAAGTATTTACTAAATGTGCAGGTGCTCTTAACTGAATTACTTTGTAATAAATATATTGGTCTTCTGCTAGAACTCTTGTCTCTTTTAAAAGTGTATCAACATTATAATAAAAGGGTAGTTGAATTCTATCTTTTGTTTTCTTTAAAGTTTGATTGTCTAACATATAAAACGGATTTTTAGGTATTCTAAAATTAACAATAGTTACATTAACAAAAAGGAGTGAAACTACGTGATTTTTAAATCCCCAAACTTTTATATGTTTATGATTAAAGAAACTTTTAAATATTTATATGCAGGTTATTAAAGTTAGATTCTGCGTAAAAAAAACAAACAAGAACTTTTTTGCTTACAAAAAAGAGGCTGTCTTAAAAGTATTAAAATTTGTCATTTCTGTAATGAAGAAATCTTATTTCTTCAAAATCAATGACATAGATTTTTCTACAAAGCCTGTCTTGAGCGAAGACGAAAGGCTCAAAATAACAGATAAATTAACTTTTCAGACAGCCTCTTTAAATCAATATATACAATAAAACATTATCCCTTATAAAAAGGCAACTTAACAATAGTTGCAGGAATCGCTTTTTTACGAACCTGAATGTGTATTTGTGTTCCAGATTTTGCAAAAATTCTTGGTACATAGCCCATACCAATTCCTTTTTCTAAACAAGGACTCATTGTGCCAGAAGTTACATTACCAATAATGTTTCCATTGCCATCTACAATATCATAACCTTGTCTTGGTATGCCTCTATCATCCAATTCAAAAGCAACTAATCTTCTTTCTGGTTTGTGTTCTTTTTCTTTGGCCAAAGCCTCAGCATTCACAAAGTCTTTTGTAAATTTTGTAATCCAGCCTAAACCAGCTTCAATAGGAGATGTTGTATCATCTATATCATTTCCATACAAACAATAACCCATTTCTAAGCGTAAAGTATCTCTAGCAGCCAAACCAATGGGCTTGATACCAAAATCTGCTCCAGCTTCCATTACTTTATTCCAAACTTGTTCTACCTCAGAATTTTTACAATAAATTTCAAATCCGCCAGAACCTGTATATCCAGTCGCAGAAATAATAACGTTTTCTATTCCAGCAAAATCGCCTATTTTAAATTTATAAAAAGGAATATCTGCCAAATCTAAAGAAGACAAAGGTTGCATTGCTTCTACAGCTTTTGGTCCTTGGATGGCTAATAAAGAATAATCTTCTGATAAATCTCTTAAATCAGCTCCAAACTCTTTGTTATATTTAGAAATCCAGTTCCAGTCTTTTTCAATATTAGAAGCATTTACAACTAATAAATAGGTGTTTTCTTTAATTCTATAACAAATTAAATCATCTACAATTCCGTTTTCTGTATTTGGGAAACAACTGTATTGTGCATCTCCAATTGCTAATTTAGAAGCATCATTAGAGGTTACTTTTTGTATTAAAGCTAAGGCATTTTCGCCTTCTACTAAAAACTCACCCATGTGACTTACATCAAAAACCCCAAGAGATTCTCTTACTGTTAAGTGTTCTTTGGTTACACCTTCATATTGTACAGGCATATTATAGCCTGCAAAAGGAATCATTTTAGCTCCTAAATCTTGATGCACTTTTGCCAATGCAATATCTTTCATATATAGATTTCTTAAAATTTAGGCTAAAATATTGAAAAATTCGCAATTATCAATCACTAATTTTTTGTTAATATTTCTGCAAAAAAAATAAATAATATTACATTTACACACCAACCTTATAAACACTTAAAAATGAAGATTTCAAAATTCTTTTTTATAGCATTTTTAGCGATTTCTCTAAACAGCTTTTCGCAAACTCCAACCGATTTTCTATCAAAAGAATTTCATAAGGAAAGACGTGCTACTTTGCGTGCAAAAATGCCTAAAAACTCTGTTGCTGTAGTTTTTTCTAACCCTTTAAGAAATAGAGCAAATGATGTAGATTATGTGTTTCATCAAGATCCAAACTTCTATTATTTAACTGGTTACAGAGAGCCTAATGGAGTTTTGGTAGTTTTTTCTGACAATCAAACAGATGAAAATGGAACAACTTACAACGAAATTTTATACGTCCAAAAAAGAGATAAAAGAGCAGAGCAATGGAATGGAAAACGTTTAGGAGTTGAAGGTGCTAAAAAGGAATTAGGTTTTGAAATGGCATTTAATGCAAAAGATTTTTTGAATTCAAATATCAACTTTAAAAATTTTGATAAAGTTTTTGTTGATGGTAAATTTAAGGATGATTATAGAAATTTAAGTGGTGCAGATGTTTTTGATTTGGTAAAGAGTTTTAAACTAAAAGCAGAGTACAATCCAGCTTTATACTTATCAAGAGCCAAGGAATATGTGTATAATAATATTGTAAATACACCAGTAGAAAGCAGTGCAAATGTGGTGCAAATTATTACAAGAATAGAAGGTAGATTCTCAGAAATTAAAGAAGATAAACTAATTAATGAATATAAAAATGCAACTACAAATGCTTTAAAGAAAGAAATAAAGCAAAAAGTTACTGTTGCATTAAAACCCCAAACAAATATTGATGTCGATTTTTTAGCAAATCAGCTTGCAGATATGAGAGAGATAAAAACTGCAGAAGAGCTAAAATTATTAACCAAAGCAATTAGAATTTCTGCTGTTGGGCAGATAGAAGTAATGAAAGCTATGAAGCCACACATGTCTGAAACAGAATTACAAGGAATTCATGAGTTTGTATACAAAAAGTATGGTGCAGAATATGAAGGATATCCTTCTATAGTAGGTGCAGGAAACAATGGTTGTATTTTACATTATATAGAAAATAATAAAACCAAAGTAGGTAATGATTTGGTTTTGATGGATTTAGGAGCAGAATATAGAGGGTATACAGCAGATGTAACTAGAACAATTCCTGCAAATGGTAAGTTTACAAAAGAGCAAAAAGCAATTTATGATATTGTTTATAAAGCTCAAGAAGCAGGAATTAAAGCAAGTGTTGTTGGAGCAGGTTTTGGAGCGCCAAATGCAGCATCTAAAGCAGAAATTGATAAAGGATTATTGGCATTAGGTATTATAAAAACAATTGATGAAAAGCACAATTATTTACCACATGGAGTATCACATTATTTAGGTTTAGATGTGCATGACCCTGGAACTTATGGAGTTTTTAGAGCAAATTCTGTAATTACTGTAGAGCCTGGAATTTATATTCCAGAAGGTAGTCCTTGTGACAAAAAATGGTGGGGTATTGCAGTAAGAATTGAAGACGATATTTTAATTACAGAAAATGGCCCAGTAAACCTTTCTGCAGAAGCACCTAGAACTTCAAAAGAAATCGAAAAAATGATGAAGAAAAAATCTGTTTTAGATGAATTTGTATTACCTAATTTAGATAATTAATGAGTAAAGAACAACCCAATAACCCAATGCATGGTATAAAATTGGCAACAATTTTAGAACAACTTTTTAAAGAATATGGTTGGGAGGAGTTAGGTAATATTTTAAATATAAAAGCATTTCAAAACAACCCAACTTATAAATCAAGTTTAAAATTTTTAAGAACTACACCTTGGGCAAGAGAAAAAGTAGAAAAATTTTACGAAAAAAATATGCTTAAGTAATTATGAGTCAGGTATTTATAATTTTATTAATAGCTACTTGCTTTTGGTCTTTAACAATAACTGTTACTGCTATTATTAAAATTTTATCAAACGATTTTAAAAGTGAAAAATCAACATGGATTTTAATTTCAATGATTGCTGTTATTGGACCAATACTTTGGATTACGAAAGGTAAAAAACTGCTGATAAAAAATAGTAATTCTGGTAAACAATAATTGAAGTTTTTTGGAGCTATTTCCTGCTTTCACTATTCGCTTTTTTTGCATAAAAATGCAAAAAAGAGTTCAAAAAATTACCCTGTCTTGAGCGAAGTCGAAAGATTCAATCAGGGATAGACTTATTTGTTAGTTTTATTTAAATATTACAAGTTCTTGATTTTTATATTTTTAATTTGCTTTGTCATTCCTGCGAAGGCAGGAATCCATAAATAGTTTTTAGAATATAAATTAACAAAGTTTAGATTCCTGCTTTCGCAGGAATGACAAATCTGCAAAAATTATCTCGAAATTATGTCCAAAACCAATTCTTTTGTCAAAGCTTTACCATTAGCTGCTTTTTTAATATCATCAAAAGTAAAAACAAAATCACAACCTGTTTTATAATCAGAACAACCATAGGCAGTTTTGCCTTTTAAAATGAATCCTTTTTTACATTTTGGACAAGGGATTTTTTCAATTTTATCATTCTGAGTTTGTCGAAGAATCTTTTGACTAGAAGAGCTTTCTCGATTTCGTTCTGCTTTACTCGAAATAACATTTGGCTTGTCATTTCGACTTTGTGGAGAAATCTCTTTATTTTGTAGAGACTTCTCGACTGCGTTCGAAGTGACATTACTATTGTCATTCTGAGCTTTTCGAAGAATCTCATTAGCATTCTTTTTAGGTTCAAATTTCAGCCCAAAAGTCTCATCAAAACGAATTAAACCTTCTGTAGATTTTCCATCAACTTTAAAACCTTTTAAATTGGTTGTGCAACCTTTGTCAATCAATCTTATCAATTGATTTTCAGAAACTTTCTTTCCGTAAATTTCAAACGGAATTTTTAAATCGCAATTATTCTTATATTCAGAACAACCAAAAGCAGAAGAACCTTTTAATAATTGTCCTTTTTTGCATTTGGGACAGGTTTTACCAACAACTTGCTTTTTCGCTTTTTTGTCATTCTGAGCTTTTCGAAGAATCTCCTTATTATTGGTTGATTGCTTCATTTCATTCGCAATGACAGCAGAAATTCGTTTTTTAGAAGTATTGGAACGCACTTCATATACCAATTCATCTACCATTTTTTTCATATTTTTTATGAAAGTTCCAGCATTGAATTCTCCACGTTCAATTTCTTTCAAACGTTTTTCCCATCTACCAGTTAATTCAGCAGATTTCAACAATTCATTGTCAATAATATTAATTAAATCGATTCCTGTTTGTGTAGGGATTACCAATTTCTTTTTACGCTCAATATATTTTCGTCTGAATAAAGTTTCAATAATACTTGCTCTGGTTGATGGTCGTCCAATGCCATTTTCTTTCATCAACTCTCGCATTTCATCATCATCTACTTGTTTTCCAGCAGTTTCCATGGCTCTTAATAAAGAGGCTTCTGTATAATTTCTTGGAGGTTTGGTTTCTTTTTCTAAAAAAGAAGGTTCGTGTTTTCCTTTTTCTCCTTTGACAAAGTTGGGTAGTAAATTTTTATTATTATTATTAGATTTTTCAACTGCGCTAGAAATGGCATTGGATCTCTCATTGTCATTTCGACCTTGTGGAGAAATCTCATTTTTTTTAACTTCAAAAACAACTCTCCAACCTTTATTTATGATTTCTTTTCCAGTTGTTTTAAAAGGAACATCAGCAGCTTTACCAATTACAGAGGTGTTAGAAACATCAGAATCTGGATAAAAAACAGCAATAAATCTTTTAGTAATAATATTATAAACTTGTTGTTGATTGTATTGTAAGTTTCCTTGAATTCCTGTTGGAATTATGGCATGGTGATCTGTTACTTTTTTATCATCAAAAACACGTTTGGTTTTCTTTATTTTTTTACCTAAAAGCGGTTGCGTTAATTCGTTATAGTTTGTTAATTTAGATAAAATTCCATGCACTTTTGGGTACAAATCATTAGGTAAAAAAGTAGTGTCTACTCTTGGGTAAGTAACTACTTTCATTTCATACAACTTCTGAACAATTTTCAAAGTTTCATCCGCAGAAAATCCAAATTTATTGTTGCAATACACTTGTAACCCTGTTAAATCAAACAATTTTGGTGCGTATTCTTTTCCTTTCTTTTTAGTAACAGAAACAATTTCGAATTCAGATTGTGCAACTTTATCTGCTAAAATTTGTCCATCTTCTTTTTTTAGAAAACGCCCATCTTCATAATTAAAAAGCGTATTTCTATAAGTAGTTTGTAACTCCCAATAAGGTTGTGGTTTAAAATCTCGAATTTCAAAATAACGATTCACCAACATTGCTAGAGTAGGAGTTTGCACTCTACCAACAGACAATACTTGTTTGTAACCACCAAATTTTACGGTGTATAAACGTGTTGCGTTTAAACCTAATAACCAATCTCCAATAGCTCTAGAATATCCTGCATAATACAAATTATCGTATTTTTCTGAAGATTCTAAGTTTTCAAAACCCTCTTTTATGGCTTCTTCTGTAAGTGATGAAATCCATAAACGTTGCACTTTTCCTTTATAATTACATTGATTAATTACCCATCTTTGAATCAATTCTCCTTCTGTTCCTGCATCCCCACAATTGATAACGACATCTGCTTTTTTAAATAAACTTTTTACAATATTAAATTGTTTTTTAATACCTGCATCTCCAGTTACTTTTGTGTCAAAGCGTTCAGGAAGCATGGGTAAGTTGTTCAAATCCCAACTTTTCCAATGTGGTTTATAATCTTTAGGTTCTAAAAGTGTGCACAAATGCCCAAAAGTATAGGTTACAGCATAGCCATTACCTTCATAGAAACCATCACGTTTTGTTTTGGCTCCTAGAATGTTAGCAATCTCTCTTGCTACACTTGGTTTTTCGGCTATACAGACTTTCATTTATGTTTTTTGTAAATTCGAAAATAGGAAAATATTTGTTATAATTATTCCTTTTTTTCTTTTTCAAATGATTCCACTAAATCCTTTTTAAAAACCTTTACATTCTTATTACTAGACTCAAAGAAAATATATTCGTTTGTTGCTAAAATAAAATCATAGTTTATGATTTTATCATTAAGATTTTTGTCTTTAAAAACAATTTTTAAATTTACTTTTTCATCACTATGATACTCTGAAACTGCTTTGGTTGATAATCCTACGAAAAAAATAGAAGTAAATAATAAAACAGGAAAAATTTTTAAAGGGTTTTTAAAATATTTAAAACTAATGTTTTGTATTACTATTAGAGTTAGAAGAAATGAAGGTAGTAATAGGTTTTTGTATAAGAAATTTTTAAGATAAATATACCCAACAATATAATATGCAACTACACTTATTATAACAACATAATCTTTTATTTTTCTGTTGAGTTTAACTTGAGGATTTTTTAAAGTAGCAAAATCATTTTTTAATTCTATTAAATTAAAAAGTAATATAATTAATGTAACTATTCCTCCAATAAGTGCAGTTTGAATTTGTTCAATAGAGCTACTAACATAATCAGAAAGATTGAAGAAATAACCAATATTGAGATCATACAAACTAAAAAGAATTTTATTATATAAATAACCTCCACAAAATATTACTGTACTTGTAAGTGTTAGATATGATAAGATTTCTTGAAGAGAAAAGTTTATTTTAAATGCTGTTCTATCAAGTAGTTCCTCATAATCATTTTTGATTATTTTTTTTAATTCTTTTTTAACTTTTTTTATTGAAACATTTTCAATGTTATCAAAAATTACTTTTTTAGGCTTTTTATCTATATTAATTATATCTTTTTCTAGAGTCTTATTTATAGAGTTTTGTATTTTAAAATACAAATCTGTAAACTGTAATACTTTTTCATCTTTATATGAAAAATCAAGAATTTCTTTTAATTCATTATTTTTAGTTAATTTTATTTTTAAGATATGATTAGTTAATTCATATGTAGTATTATCCTCTGATTCATTATAACCATAATTTTTAAAATTATTTATTATTCTTATTCTTGTGAAAATGCACCATTTTATAAAATTTTGTAATTCTATTTTCTTTTTAAAATTAGATATATAAAACTTAAGTTTTATTTTGTAATACAACTTTATTATATAATTAAATATTCTCATATTTTGTAGTGATTTTATTTTATTACAATATAATCATTTCACCAAAGCCAATTGAATTCGCTTTCTAACTGCATCAACTTCTAAAATTTTTACTACAATTTGTTGTTGTAAAGACACAATGGTATTGACATCTTTTACAAAAGTATCTGATAAATTAGAAACGTGAATTAAACCACTTTCTTTGATACCAATATCTACAAAACAACCAAAATTGGTGATGTTATTTACAATACCTGGTAAGATTTGCCCTATTCTTAAATCGCTAATGGTTTTAATATTGTCATCAAAGGCAAATGCTTTAGCCTTTTCTCTTGGATCAACACCTGGTTTTTCTAATTCTTTAATAATATCTTTTAGAGTAGGCAAACCAACAGTTTCAGTAATATAATTATTAAACTTAACTTTTTGCAGAATTTCTTTTTTACCAATTAAATCGTCAACTTTAATTTTTAAATCTTTTGCAATTTTATCAACAACAGCATAACTTTCAGGATGTACTCCAGAATCATCTAAAGGATTTTTTGCGTTTTTAATTCGTAAAAAACCTGCTGCTTGTTCATACGCTTTTCCTCCTAATCTTGGTACTTTTTTAATATCATTTCTAGATGAAAAAGAACCATTTTCGTTTCTGCAGGTTACAATGTTTTCCGCCAATTTTGGTCCAATTCCAGAAACATAACTCAATAAAGATTCACTAGCAGTATTTATGTTTACACCTACAGTGTTTACACAACTTTCAACAGTTGTGTCTAGTGCTTTTTTTAGTTTTGTTTGGTCTACATCATGTTGATATTGTCCAACTCCAATAGATTTTGCATCAATCTTAACCAATTCAGCTAAAGGGTCTTGCAATCTTCGTCCAATTGAAACAGCTCCACGAACTGTCACATCATAGTTTGGGAATTCATCTCTTGCAATTTTAGAAGCAGAATAAATGGATGCACCAGCTTCACTCACAACAAAAACATCAACCTTAGTTTTAAACTGAACTTTTTTAATAAATTGCTCAGTTTCTCTAGATGCTGTTCCATTTCCAATAGCAATTGCTTCAATTTTATAAGATTCTGCCAAAGAACTGATTTTCTTAATGGCTTCAATGGTTTGTTTTTGAGGTTCGTGAGGAAAAATAGTTTCATTGTGTAACAAATCTCCTTGCTCATTTAAGCAAACCACTTTACAGCCTGATCTAAAACCAGGATCTATTGCCAATGTTCTTTTTTCTCCTAAAGGTGCACCTAATAGCAACTGTTTTAGGTTTTTTGCAAAAACAGTAATGGCTGCATCATCTGCTTTTTCTTTGGCAATAGTTAAGGCTTCATTGGATAAAGAAGGAAATAATAATCGTTTAAAAGCGTCTTGAATTGCCAATTGGATTTGAGAAACACACTCGTTATTAGAACGAATAATTCTATCTTCCATTTTTTGAAGTACTCTTTCAGTATCAATTTCTAATTTTATGCGAATAAAACCCTCGTTTTCTGCTCGTAAAATTGCCAATAATCTGTGTGATGGGATTCTGTTTAAAGATTCGCTCCAATCAAAATAATCTTTGAATTTTTGCGCTTTTTCACTATCAATTTCTTTCTTTATTACCTTTGACGAAATCGTTGAATAACGTTCTAATTCACGACGAATATGAGTTCTGATATCTGTTCTTTCGTTAATCCATTCTGCAATAATAAAACGCGCTCCTTCTAAAGCATCTTCAATAGTTTTAACATCTTTAGAAGTATGTTTAGAAGCAGTATATTCCAAATTATTTACACGCTGACTCATAATCATTTTAGCCAAAGGTTCTAAACCTTGTAAACGTGCAGTTTCTGCTTTGGTTTTTCGTTTCTTCTTAAAAGGTAAATACAAATCTTCTAAAGCAATTAAATTTTTAGAATTATTTATTTTTTGAGTTAATTCATCAGATAAAACATTTTGTTCTTCTAACGTTTTTAAAATCGCTTTTTTGCGTTTTTCTAAAGCTTCATAAGTTTCTTTAAATTTTACAATTTCACTAATTTGTACTTCATCTAAATTGCCAGTCATTTCTTTTCTATACCTGCTTATAAAAGGAATAGTTGCATCTTCATTTAGTAATGAAATTGTGTTTGATACAGATTTTTCTGATAGCTGAGTTTGTTGAGTTATATATTGAAGGATTTGCATTTATTATCTTTTAATTTATCTATTATTTTGAGCCTTTCGTCTTCGCTCAAGACAGGCTTTGTAGAAAAATATATGTGATTGATTTTGATTAAATAAGATTTCTCCTTTACAGAAATGACAAATTTTAATACTTTTCAGACAACCTCGACTAAGATACTTTATTTTGTGTTTTTCTTGAGCGAAATTATTTGTAAAACTTATAATCGTTTTTCAATCCAAGTTTTAAAACTATAAAAGTTTTGTGGTGCAACTCCATGACCTACAGGATATTCAGAATATTCGCATTGTAAACCTAAATTATCTAAAAAAGGTTTTGTATTTCTTGCCCAAGCTACAGGTAAAACTTGGTCTACAGTTCCATGAGAAGCATAGTAATTTGTAGTAATCTCTTTAGAAATTATTTTAGGTAGTAAATCTGTATTTATATAACCGCTCAAAGCAATTACATTCTGGACTTTATTTGGGTAGAAAAAACTTAAAGAATAGCTTAAAATTGCACCTTGACTAAAGCCTAATAAAAATGTTTTATCTGGATTTGTGTTGTATTTTACTTTAATTTCATCAATAAAAGTAGCTATTTTGTCTATAGATTCTTTGGCTTGAGTTAAATCTGAAAATTTTCCGTTTACATCATCAAAATTAATAGCATACCAAGCATAACTTCCAAAACCCATAGAATAGGGTGCTTGGGCACTAATAATTAAAAAATCTGCAGGTAATTCTTCTGCAAAAGAAAACAAATCTTGTTCATTACTACCATAACCATGCAATAAAACTAATAAAGGCGGGTTTTCTATTTGTTTTTTAGGTTCTCTTATTAGGTAATGTAAGTTATTCATAAATAGTTGTTTAATTAAATACTTTTAAACCAATCTTGAAAATGATCACCAAAAATTGGAACTTTTTTTTCATCACCTTTTATACAGCCAATAAAACTAATTAACCATAAGACGAATATGATAACTGCAAAAATCCAGCCAACAAAACCACCTATTAAGTCGTAAATAACCCACTTGTTAATAATGATAAGTATATTAATTCCTATCATTTGTCTGATATAAAAATTGGCAAAAGAATTTTTTTTACTGTTATTTAAGATAAAAGCAATAATTAAACCTATTAACCATAAATGACTGATAATTGCAAAAGTTTTACCTTCGTTTACTGTTTGGTTTTTCATAAAAATTAGTTTAAAATAAGTTGATTGTTTGCGTAAATTCCAAATGCCTTTCCAGTTAGTTTTTTATGTAAAAAAGCACTGTTTTTAGACGTTGATAAAATTTCTTTACTTGTAAAGTTGTATGTTTCTTTAGGGTTGAAAAGTGTAATTTCTGCTTTGTTACCTTCTTTTATAGTATGGCTTTCTAAGCCAAAAATAGCTCTAGGTTTTTGGGTTATATTGTCTATAAAATCTGTTAAATCTAAGACAGAGTTTAAAGCTCCGAAAAAACTTTCCAATCCGATTGTTCCGTTTTTAGCTTCGCTGAATTCGACTTTTTTGTTTTCTATATCAATTGGGTTGTGGTCTGATGTAATAACATCAATTACTCCAGATTTAACTCCTTTTTGTAGCCCTTTTACATCACTTTTTGCTCTTAATGGAGGGGTTACTTTGTAATTGCTGTCAAATTCGTGCAATTCATCATCAGTTAAAAATAAATGATGTGCAGTTACGCTACAAGTAACCTGAAGTCCTTTTTTCTTAGCTTCTTTAATTAAATTTACAGATTTTTCGGTTGTTATAGTTGGTATGTGAAGTTTGCCTCCTGTATATTCTAACAAAAACAGGTCTCTAGCAATTTGTATATGCTCTGCTAAAGCTGGACTTCCTTTTAAACCTAATTTTGTGCTATTTAAGCCTTCATTTGCAATACCTTCTCCTGCAATTGAATTGTTTTTAGGGAAACTCAATACCAAACCATCAAAATTCTGTGCATATAATAATGCAATTTTCATAAGATTGTCGTTGGTAATTGATTTTTGATAATCGCCAAAAGCAATAGCTCCAGATTGTTGCATGTCATACAATTCTGCCATTTCCAAACCTTTGCTTTCTTGAGTTAATGCAGCAATAGGATAGAGGTTTGTAGCTGCACCAATTGCTTTATTTTTTAAAAATTCTACAGCAGATTTTGAGTCTATAATTGGGTTTGTATTTGCGTTTACAGCAATTGCAGTAAACCCACTTTTAGCAGCAACTTCTAATCCTTTTTTTATGGTTTCTCTTTCTTCAAAGCCTGGTTCTCCTAAAGAAACACTTGTGTCAAACCATCCTAAAGAAACATGTAAATTTTCTTTTTCTACAATTTGATATTCTTTTTTTACAGGAATAATATCATCTATTTTTTCAATAATTCCTTTACGAATTAAAATGTCTTTTGTTTGTTGATGATAAGGGCTTGAAGAGTCTATAATCGTTGCCGATTTTATAAGCGTAATCATGGTTTATAGAATTTTAAAATCAAAATTTCTAACAGCAAAGATACAATTGCGATTGCTAAAAACCATTTCCAAAGCCATTGAACTTCATTTTTTTTATTAATAGTAGTAAAAACGGATGCAACTTCGTTAGAAATATTTATATTTTCATTCACTTTTTTAAGTTCGTTTATATCTAAAAAGTTCAAGTTACTCTCTTCTTTTGGGTAGTTAAAAGCCACTTGCTCTAAAGTATCGTTTTGTACTAAAATATGATATATACCAGCTTTTTTGGGTTGGTTTTTAGTAATGATGGTAACCTTGTTTTGAAATGTTTGTTGCAAGGGAATAAAGTTGGTTTTGTCATTCGAAATTGATAAAACTTGATCTTTTTTTACAGAAACATTTACATCTATTTTGTTTTCCTTTAAAATAGAGTAATACAATTTTGGGTGTTTAAAACTTAACTTTCCGAAATTGTAAAAGATAGGAACAATTATTGGTGAATTTAAAAAGTTACTATTTGCTTTATTAATAGCACTTGACAGTAAATAGATGGTGTTTTGTTTTTTATTTATTTGTTGAATAAATGGCTGGTTATTTTCGAAAGATAAAATAGTACTACTAGATTTTAATTGAGTAGGGTAGTAGTTATATGTTTCTGGATATTGGAAATTAGATACTTTCTTAGAAAAAACATTGTTAAACAAAGGATGACTATAATTGATTGAAGTAATTTTAACAGTATCTTTTATTTTTGATTTATAATTACCAATATTTAATTGATTTAAAAAAGTATTGTAAGAAACAATGTCTGCATTTTCGTTTGGAATAATTACCAAATTGCCACCATTTTTTGAAAATTCTAATAATTTTTTTGATAAGATTTGTGGTATATTTTCAAGTTCTGAAATGATGATTAAATCTTGTTTATCTATGCTACTATAATTTACATTTAAAAGTGAAGAATTAGTAAAGTTAAATTCTGTTTTATCATAAATTTTAGATAGAAAATTTAGATTACTACCAACAGCTAAAATGTTTGTTTTTTTGTTGTTTTTTATAGTAAAATAAAAAGTGTTGTCAAAATCAAAAGTATCGACAAAAGGTATGGTTATTTTCCCTTCAAAATTTATTTTATTTTGAATGTTAAATTCAATATTTTTTTCTGAATCTTTTTCGATAGAGAAGGACTGTTTGCTGATGAGTTTGTTTTTGTTGAAAATAGCTATGGGAACCTCTTTTTTTGAAGTACCTTGATTTCTGACAACAATATTTAGAATGAAACTTTCTGCGTTTGTATTACTAATGAAAACACTATCTATAGAAATGTTGTTTTTAATGGATTGATTCAATTTTATAGCAGAAAAAGTGGGTGTTACATTTGTAAACTCATTTAGGTAATTGTTCTGAAAATCAGAAATTAATATATTATTATTTAAAGTTTTAGTTTCTGATTCTGAATTTTGTTTTATTTTTAGTAAAACTGTTGATATATCTAATTTTTCTGTACTGTTTTTTAAGTTTAAGAGAGTGTTTTTTAATTCTGTACTTGTAATATTACTATAAAAATCTGTATTTGTTTGCAAAGAATAGATACTGTTTTCTTTTGTGTTATCTATAATTTCCTGTGCAGTAACTTTTAATAATTCGCCTTTTTCTCCTTTAGCATTTGTGCTTAAAGAGTTGTCTAAATATATAAAATTATGTGATTTTTTTTTAGCTTTTTTACTGCTAAAATAAGGTTGAGAAAAAGCAAAAAGTATCGCTGAAAATAATAGTAATCTATTTGCTAAAATCAACCATTTTTTTATACGTGAACTTTTTCTTGTTTGTTGTATTAATTTTTTAAGAAATGCAACATTTGTAAAAGGTGTTTTAACAAATTTTTGCAATTGAAATAAATGCACTAAAATAGGCACAATTAAGAGCACTAATAAGTATAATATTTCAGGATTTTTAAATTGCATTTATTTAATATTTTGCAGGTTTTCCATTGGATAAACTTTGTTTGATAAATGTTCTTAAATCATCATTTGCTTTTTGCAAATCTTCATTTCTTAAATACATCATGTGTCCACTTCTATATCCCTTAAAAAAGAACCGATCTTTCATTTTTCCACTAGGATCTATTTTCCACATCGTATATTTTGCTCCAAAATAAGTTGTTGCACCATCATAATAACCAGATTGTACTAATACTTTTAAATAAGGGTTTTGAGCCATGGCTTGCCTCAAACCTTCTCTTACATTATTATTTCTATTGTCCCAAGGAGAAACAGATCCAAAAACATTGTATTTCATATCTGTTTTAAAATTTAGTTCTTCTCTAATATAGAAGTTTATAGCTGGTGTAAAAGAGTGTAGCCAAGAGGTTAATTCTGAGTTAAAATCTGGTCTTGTACCAATTTCACGTTTATCTAAACCCAAATACCTAGAGTCTAACCTGCCTATTGTTTGCCCAGTTCTGTTACGTAGAAGCTCTTTCCAAAAAAAGCTAGGAGATACCTCTAAATTGTTTTGTAATATTACTTTTTTGCTTAAACCTGAAAAGTAAGAGAATTTTTCTGCAATACTATTTCTCTGACTTTTATCTATAAATCCGCCTTTTGCAATTGCTGGTAATAAAAAGTTGATAGCAAAATCTTCAGATTTTGGCAAAATTTCTAATAAATCTTGTTTTTGAAGTTCTTCTGGTAACATTTTATGATACCAAGCAGCAGCAGTAAAGTAAGGCAGATTAATTGCATAATCTACAGAGCTTTCTGTTCTTAATACTTTGTAATCTGCTGGAGATACCATGATAACTCCATTTAAATACATCCAGTGTCTGTTTTGTAGTTCTGCAGCTAAACCCATTACTCTTGTGCCTCCATAACTTTCTCCAATGATGTATTTAGGTGATTGCCATCTGTTATTTCTGGTAATAAAAGTATTTAACCAACCTGCCAAATATTTTACATCTGCATTAATGCCAAAGAAAAGAGATTTATGTAATTTCTTTCCTTTAGCTACAACTGGTCTTGAGTAGCCTGTATTTACTGGGTTTACATAAACAATATCTGCAACATCTAAAATAGAATTGGGATTGTCTTTGACTCCATAAGGTTGTATAGGAAAACCTTCGTCATCAATTTTTAAAACCTTAGGCCCTGTATAGGCAATATGCATCCAAACAGAGGCAGAACCTGGACCACCATTAAAAGACATGATAATTGGTCTTTTAGAGGTATCTTTTACATCAGTTCTTTTGTAATAAGTGTAGTATAGAGAGGCTATTATTTGGCCATTATCATTCCAAACTGGTTGGAAACCTGTTGTAGCCTTATAATTTATAGTTTTGCCTTTTATTTTAACAGAATTTGTGGTTACAACTGTTGTGTCTAGTGGCATTCTGTGATCTTGACTTACAGTGCTTATGCAGTATGTTAAGAGAAATAAGAATACTATTTTTTTCATAATACTTATAATTTAGAAAGATTAAATTTATCGTAATAATTACGATAAAAAAACACTTGTTAATTTCTATTTAAAACTTTTCAAAAACTCCTAAGCCAAACAAGGCAAAATCATACTTTACAGGATCGTTTTGGTCTAATTTTCTAAGTTTTGTATCTAATTCTGATAAAGCTTTCCAATCGTTTTGCATTCTTTTTAATAAAGTTAACTTTCTTGCTACATTGCCAGAATGTACATCTAAAGGACAGGATAAATTTGCTGGATTATGCGATTTCCAAATACCAAAATCTACACCAGCATTGTCATTTCTAACCATCCAACGTAAAAACATATTTATACGCTTTGCAGCAGAATTTTTTAAAGGATCTGAAATGTGTTTTTGAGTTCTTTGTTGATGTGGAATTTCAAAAAAAACTTGCTTTAAGTGATGTATAGCATTTTGGTAAGTATTTGCATGATCTTTAATTAACAGCACATTTTCTAAGCCTTGGTGATTTTTGTAAATATGTTGCAAAGATTTTATAAACTGTTGTAAATCTATGTTGTTAAAGGTTCTGTGTACAAAGTTATTTAAATGTTTTACATCTTTTTTTTGATGATTTATTACAAAATCAAAAGGAGCATTATCTAACAAATTCATTAGTTTAGAAGCATTTTTAATAATCATTTTACGATTGCCCCAAGAAATTGTAGCTGTTAAAAATGCTGCGATTTCGATATCTTCTTTTTTACTAAATAAATGCGGAATTTGAATAGGGTCAGACTCAATAAACTTAGGATTATTGTATAGAATTACTTTTTCATCTAAAAACTCTTTGAGTTGTTGTTGAGTCATAAATATTAAAAATTAATACCAAATTTGCACCCTAAAGAAAAATTTAGAAGAGTTCTTTTATTATAATCTTTAAATTCTTTAAAATCAAGAGATGGAAAATCATCATCATAAATTTTGTGAATAGTTTTATCATATTCTAAATTTATATGATTAAATTTTTTTATTCTTATTCCAAAGCCAGTGTAAAAATCAAAATAAAACCTTTTTCCAAGCGGAATTATTGCTCCATACTTTAAATTTAATACGATTACTCTTTTTTTTGTGGCAAAATCGTCTCTTATTATGTTACTGTAATTTATATTATTAACATCTTCATGATAGTCTATATAATCATTATATTGGCTGTTTATATTTCGAAATTCTATTCCTAAATATTCATTTAAATGAACATTTTCTGTCAAGTTTATTCCATTATACCATTTGGTTTCAAATCGATACAAGTTGGCAGCATCTTTTAAATAAGCAATGTTATGTCTTTTAAGTTGTGTTTTAGGAAATAAAGTACCATATTCTGCACTTAGGCTAAAGTTTTTTGCAAAAAAATATTCAACACCTATGGTTCCCATTGGAATAGAAAAATAATCGAATGCTTGGAGTGGAGAAGTATATAAAAAAAAGGTATTCTTTTTAAATGTTGTTAATTTTTTATTGCTGAGAATAATTTTTTTAGAAATCGTATCAGTTGCAAAATGAATGTTATTTCTGTATCTAAATATTTTTTTGTTATTTATATCTACTAATAAACCAATACCATAATTGTATATATTAAGTAAGGTTGTAGAAGATATTTTTCTTTTAAAATAGAAGACTTGTTGTAAACTATCTTTTATTACTGTTATTTTTAAGGGTTTGCTTGAACGAAGAGGTTTAATAATAGTTTTTTCTCTATTTATAGCAACAGTATCATTTTCAACTATTATTTTACTTAAATTATCTGATGAAATTTTAACAGTAGTTCTTTTTCCATTTAAAATAGACGCACAAGATGTTAATAGTAAAAAACTAAAAAAATAGAGTACAATTTTTTTCATTTACTGCTTAATTTTGCCATCAATCATAGTAAGAGTTCTATCTGCCATATTTGCTAATTCTTGATTGTGAGTAACTAGAACAAATGTTTGTCCAAATTCATCACGAAGCTTAAAAAATAATTCATGCAAACTTTTTGCAGAATCACTGTCTAGATTTCCACTAGGTTCATCAGCTAAAATAACAGAAGGGCTGTTAATTAAAGCTCTAGCTACTGCTACTCTTTGTTGCTCTCCTCCAGAAAGTTGGTTAGGTTTGTGTTGTATTCTATGTGATAATCCTAAAAATTCTAATAGTTCTTTTGCTTTTTTCTCTGTTTCTGATTTTCCTTTTTTACCAATAAATGCAGGGATGCAAACATTTTCTAGAGCTGTAAATTCTGGTAATAATTGATGAAATTGAAAAATAAAACCTATATGATTGTTTCGAAAACTAGATAATTCTTTATCTGAAAGGTTTTTTAGAGAAGTGTTGTTTATAGAAAGCTCAAAGTTTTGTTCTTTTAAGGGGCTGTCTAAAGTACCTAAAATTTGCAGAAGAGTTGTTTTTCCTGCTCCAGAAGGACCAACAATGGCAACAATTTCTCCTTTTTTAATATGTAAATCTACGCCTTTTAAAACGGCTACATCTCCATAATATTTATGGATATTTTTTGTAATAATCATACGAATTTTATCTTAGCACTAAAGTATAAAAAAACAGATACACTTAATTAAGTATATCTGTTTTTCTTCTAGTAATTGGGGAGATAATATTTTTAAAAAATGTTTTTTAGTTTGTTGTAATCTATAAAGTAAACAAATCTTACAGAAAATGTATGTCTTTGAGATTGGTCAAATAAATTTTCTAAATTTTCTGTAAAACTTAAATTAGAATTTGTGTCTGAATTAAAAATTGAATTTCTGTAAAATGCAATTAACTGGCTTCCAGGAGCAAATTGCCAGATATAGTTTAAGTCTAAATTCCAACTGTTAAAGTTTACATTATTACCAGTATAATTTGAGTTTGGATATAGGTTTCCATCAGAAAATAAATTTGCATAGCTGTTATAAGAAACTGTCTCCCAATAATGTCTAAAACTTAGTGATAAAGATGAATTTGTGCTAAAACTATACTTACCAGAAATAGTGTTGGTGTAATTTTTTCGGTCTCTAAAACCAAAAATAATATTATTTGCAGTTTCATCTACATATCCTTGGTCGTCATTAGTTTTATTAAATCTTAATCTATATCTTAAAGAAAACTGATTGTTAAATCTTTGACGAAGTCCAACACCAAAACCATAGCCTTCTTTTGGGTTGTTAGAATAACCAGTATAATAAATACTCCCTTGAAGTTCAAACTTTTTTTGTGAGTTGGTTTCGAACCAAGTGTTTACATTCATTCTTTGGGGTTGTGTAAAATAGATACCACTTGTTGTACCTTGTCTTGGCTCAAAAAAATCTTTGCTTTCAGAACCATAATTTAAATTACCTCCAAAAGAAAATCGTTCTCTGGTTTGTGCACTTCCTCCAACACCAGCTCTATATCCAGTATAAACACCAGAAAAGTGCTGAAAATTAGCATTGTGATAAGAATTGATCCAAATTCTATTAAAGTTTTTTGTTGGTTGTACAGTTCTCCAGCCCAAATTACCGTAAATGGTTTGTTGGTTGTTTGTAAATAAGATACCTAAATCGTTAGGGTTAAAGTCTTTATTTTCAAAGTTATATCCTAATTCCCAAAACCAATTTCCAGAGTTGTAACCAAAACTATTGTCAAATGTATACCCAGTGTTTGGGTTGTTAACATCATCAGAAATATTACTCATTCTAAAAGAACCATCTGCATTATACTTGCTATCTTTTGTCTCTATATGCCAATCTAAAGCAGTTACGTTTGCATCTCTAAAACGTCCATCTCTTGTAACATTTGTATTTATTAAAGATACACTTGAGTTTTGATTAAATTGTTGATCTAGTACTAAGATATTGTAGTTTGTAAATGGACTTGTTACTTCTTTTCTTTCTGAAACTTCTCTAGTAAATGTTCCGTTTGTATTTGTAGAGTCTACTCTTTTTATTGTTGCTTCAGTTTTTTCTGTAATGGCATTAAAAAAACCAATACCTAGGCCTTTTTTTGTTCTCCCAGAAATTTTTACAGCATTAAGCATGGTTACTTTTGTAGGGTAATCTATAATTTCTTCATTTACTTTTTTTCCGTTTGCATCAAAATTATCTTGATTTATTAAGGTAGACCTTACATTAAACTGATCAATAGGTGCATCACCAATTCTTCTTGAATAAAATAAATTGGCAATGTTAAAAAGCTCAGTACCTTCTGTAAAAAACTGTCTTTGCTCTCTAAATTGTTGTTCAAAAGGCCCTAAATTTAAGACAACATCATCAAAACCAACCTGACTAAAATCTGGGATTAATGTAGCATCTAACGTAAAGTTTTCTGTTAAACCGTATTTTACATCCATACCCACACTCCAATCAAACTCTGTTTTTCCTTCGAAAGTATTTGTAATTGCAGAGGCATAAGGATATAAATTTAACCTTGTACTTGGCTTAATATCTCTAAAATCTGTAATTAAACCATCATACTGTGTCCATCTACCTACAGTATTGTCTATATGTGTCCAAGTATGTTGTTGGTTTAGTTTTTCTAATCTTCTATGAAAATTAAATCCCCAAGATTGTACAGGTCTGTTTGCAAAACGTAAAGCTCTGTAAGGTATTTTCATTTCTACATTCCAACCATTTTCATCTGTAGAAACAGCACTATCCCAAACAGCACTCCAATCAAAATCTTCATTTCCATTAGAAACTTTAGAATCTGCTTGATTTCCTGTTGATTGGACTATAAACTCAAAAGGATTCTGACCATCATCATTTGGGTTTATGGTTACTAAAAAAAAATCTGCTTGACTAAAATTATCTCTCACAGCAAATTCTTTTGGGATGCCTTTAGGATCAGGGTCATTCATTTGTGCAGAAATATAAATAGCATCATCATCATAAATAACCTTTACTATAGTTTGATAGTTTGGTTTTACCAATTCACCATTTTCGGGTCTAAAAATTACAAAGTCGGTACATAATTCTGCTTTTTTCCAAGCTTCGTCATTTAAAACTCCATCAATTTTTGGAGCTTTTGTAACTCTTGTTGTTTTAATTGTTTTTCTGTTTTCTTTGTTTTGTGCCGAAAACTGATGAACAGAAAAAACTGCAATCAGTAATAAAAAGATCTTTTTTAACATATAGTTTTGGTTGATTATGTGTAAACACACCACGAAAGTATTTATCTTATGTAAAGAAAAATCTTAAAGAGGTGTTAATTATAAGAAAGACATCACAAAATTTAGAGTGTTACATTATTGGTTTGTTAAATATTTCTTAAAGAAAATTTCTATTTCATCTTTTAGAAAAAACTATGCATCGTTTTATTTCTGAATTTGTACTTTTGTAAACGTTTTTTAAAAGAACTATAAATGAACTTACACGAATATCAAGGAAAAGAAATTTTAAGCAGTTTTGGCGTTAGAATTCAACGTGGAATTGTTGCAAGCAACCATAAAGAAGCTGTAGATGCAGCAAAACAATTAACTGCAGAAACTGGAACAGGTTGGCATGTTATTAAAGCACAAGTTCATGCAGGTGGACGTGGAAAAGGTGGAGGAGTAAAGCTAGCTAAAAATTTGGCTGAAGTAGAAAGTATTTCTAATGAGATTATTGGAATGATGTTGGTAACCCCACAAACCTCTGCAGAAGGTAAAAAAGTAAATCAAGTTTTAATTTGTGAAGACGTTTATTATCCTGGAGATTCTGAGCCAGATGAATATTATATGTCAGTTCTATTAAATAGAGCCACTGGTAAAAATATGATTATGTATTCTACTGAGGGTGGAATGGATATTGAAACAGTTGCAGAAGAAACTCCGCATTTAATTTTTACAGAAGAGATAGATCCTTTGTTAGGAATCATGCCTTTTCAAGCTCGTAAAGTTGCCTTTAATTTAGGTTTGTCTGGAGCAGCTTTTAAAGAAATGACAAAGTTTGTTACTAATTTATACAAAGCATATATAGGTTCAGACTCTTCTATGTTTGAGATTAACCCTGTATTAAAAACATCTGATAATAAAATTATGGCTGTAGATGCTAAGGTTTCTTTAGATGAAAATGCATTATACAGACACAGAGATTATGCAGCAATGCGTGATTTACGTGAAGAAAACCCAATAGAAGTAGAAGCAAAAGCGGCTGGTTTAAATTATGTAGACTTAGATGGAAATGTAGGTTGTATGGTAAATGGAGCAGGTTTAGCAATGGGAACTATGGATTTAATTAAAGAATCTGGAGGAGAGCCTGCTAACTTTTTAGATGTTGGAGGAACTGCGGATGCACAGAGGGTAGAAACTGCTTTTGGAATTATTTTAAAAGATCCAAATGTAAAAGCAATTTTGGTAAATATTTTTGGAGGTATTGTACGTTGTGACAGAGTTGCACAAGGTGTTGTAGATGCATACAAAAGCATGGGAGACAAAATTAATGTGCCAATTATTTGTAGGTTACAAGGTACAAATGCAAAAGAAGCTAAAGAATTAATAGACAATTCTGGAATGGAAATTATTTCTGCTACAGAATTTCAAGAAGCAGCAGATAAAGTTGCTGAAGTTTTAAAGAGCTAGTAATTTTTTGAAGTTATATTTTTATAAAAACCTTGCAAATTGAATTTGGTTCAGTTTTTGCAAGGTTTTTTTTGTATATTAAAGTTAAATTTTAAAGAATGAAGATAATCCTTTTCTTTTTTATGTTGATGTCTTTACCAGTTTTTTCAAATATAGAATTTATTTCTAAGCAATTTGATGTAGAGATATATGTACAAGACAAAACCATATTAATAAAAAAGATTAAAGTAAAAATAAAAGCTTTACAAAAGAAACGTAAAAGATTAGTAACTCTTAAAAAATGGTCTGATTCTCAAGAAAAAGAATATGTTGATAAAATTAAAAACTATCAGTTAAACCTAGAAAAACTAGGCGAAAATTCTTCAAGAAAGCTAACTAATGAGCAAATTATTAAAAAATTACAAAAAGAACTAAAATATATTAATAACGCTAGAGTTAATAAAAATGCTAAAGATTCGTGGACTGAAAAAGACCGAATTAAATACGAAAAAAGAGCAAAAGTATTAATTGATAGTATTATTAAGTTGAGGATGGAAAAGAGGTAGAATTTTTACTAATTAAGAATAGATATTTTGTACTTTGAGTTAGTTAATTTAGTTTTTATAAAAAGAAACTTATGGTTGAAACATCTATTTTTGTAAATTAAACTTTCTCCTTCAAAACTGCAATTTCATCACGTAATTTTGCAGCACAATAAAATCTAAAGCTTTTGCAGTACTTCCATTTTATTTTCTGCTCATTTTTTTTTAGCATGTTTAAAATATAGAATACCCAAGAATTAATTCAAAGGAGGAAAGGTTTACGGCTTCTACTTTAATGTTATTCACATTATTAAATAGCGTTTCTCTAATATTTCTTTCTAAAGTATATTTTAATTCCATAGATAATCTATTTTTTTTGAGACCTATTCCAAAGTCATAAAAATTTCTATTTGCTATACCTAAATCTTTAGCACCATTAATAATTTCTCTATTAAATAAAATAGAAGTAAATATCATATTTGCATTTAAAAATAATTTTGAAGTATTATTAAAATAAAAATATCTTCTAATACCTACTGGAAATTTTATCCCTGAATAATCAGCGGATGTCAATATAGTTCTTGGGAAACCTACTGTTGGTGTTATAGTAGTTTTATTTTTTGTTTTAAAATAAAAGTAGGTAGGTTCTATTATTATTGACCATCTATTATTTTTTAGTGGAAAAAAATATTCAAATTCTAATCCAGTTCTATAAGTAAAGTTATTACCAGATTTTGCTGAAGTATCTTCAATTTTAAATCCTGTTGGAGTAGATGTGTTTATTAATACTGAAGATAGATTGTAAGTTACTCCAGGCCTAATTGATATTTTTAATTTTCCTCGAGAATCAGTAAACTTATTATAATCTTTAATTTTATTAGATTTACATTTATTAAATTTTATAAAATGTTTAGTTAAGCTATTCTTTGAATATTTCATATTTTTATAAGAAATATTATTACACTTTAAATTATTTTTTAATTGAAAAAGATAATTCGTATTTTCTTTAATTTTATTGGAACTAGTTTTATATTTTTTATATTCTAATTGAATTGGAGTTAGATTTTCTTTTTTATAAAAAAACTTTAATAAATGACCTTTCTTAAACATTAATAAACTTACATTACTTTCTACTAAATATTTTAAAAATAAAGTTTTTTCTTCATAATCTGATGTTCTTTTGTTACTTGGTTTATTAGAAATAGAGTTATCTATTTTTATTTTAAACTTTTTAAACTTGTAACGATTGTAAATAGAAAACTCTGAAATATTATTCATGTTGGCATTTATAATCTTTTTTGAAGATTCAGACAATTTGTAATTAAAGCCATCAAAATTATCTGTAGATTCAACGTTTTCAATAAAACATTCAGTCTTTAAATTATTATTATCAATAAAATATCCTTTTTCAAATTTTATTTGAGCTGTGAAACTGAATCCTATTAATAGGATAATAATAGTTGTGATTTTTTTCATAAAAAAATGTTGTTAGCAATTTATTTTAAGCAAACAATAATACAAAATAAATTAAACTTTCTCCTTCAAAACCGCAATTTCATCACGTAATTTTGCAGCCACAATAAAATCTAAACCTTTGGCTGCAGCCTCCATTTGTTTGCGTTTTTCTCTAATACGTTTTTCTATTTCTTCCTTTGGTAAATATTGTAAATCTTGCTCTGCAGCTACTTGTTTGGCATTGTCATAATGATAACTTGAAATTGCAGATTTAGATAAAGTATCGTCAATTTTTTTATTGATTTGAGTAGGAGTGATGTTATTTTGAGTGTTGTATGCAATTTGTTTTTCTCTTCTTCTATCGGTTTCATCCAACGTTTTCTGCATACTGTTAGTAATTTTATCAGCATACATAATAGCCAAACCATTTACATTTCTTGCAGCTCTACCTACAGTTTGCGTTAAAGAGCGGTTAGAACGTAAAAAACCTTCTTTATCTGCATCTAAAATAGCGACTAAAGAAACTTCAGGTAAATCTAAACCTTCTCTAAGTAAGTTTACCCCAATTAAAACATCAAACAACCCTTTACGCAAATCTTGCATAATTTCTACTCTTTCTAAAGTGTCTACATCAGAATGTATGTATCTACAACGTATATCTACTCTTGTTAAATATTTTGTTAACTCTTCTGCCATTCTTTTGGTAAGTGTGGTTACCAAAGTACGTTCGTCTTTTTCTACTCGAATTTGAATTTCTTCAATTAAATCATCTATTTGGTTTAAGCTTGGCCTTATTTCAATAGGTGGGTCTAATAAACCTGTTGGTCTTATAATTTGTTCTACAAAAACACCTTCTGTTTTTTGTAATTCGTAATCTGCAGGTGTTGCAGAAACATAAATAACCTGATTTTGTATGGCTTCAAACTCTTCAAATTTTAAAGGTCTATTGTCCATTGCTGCTGGTAAACGAAACCCATATTCTACCAAATTTTCCTTTCTGCTTCTGTCTCCTCCATACATAGCATGTGTTTGGGGTACAGTTACGTGGCTTTCATCAATAACCATTAAATAATCATCAGGAAAATAATCTAACAAACAGAATGGTCTTGTACCAGGTTCACGTCCATCTAAATAACGAGAATAATTTTCAATTCCAGAACAATAACCTAATTCTCGAATCATTTCTAGATCGAACTCTGTTCTTTCTTTTAAACGTTTTGCTTCTAGGTGTTTTCCAATTTCTTTGAAATAACCTACCTGTTTCATCATGTCTTCTTGAATTTGATGAATGGCATTTTGTAATACATCAGGAGAGGTTACAAACAAGTTTGCAGGGTAAATAGTAAGTTCATTAAATTTTTCTAAAACGGTTTGGCTCTCTAAATCAAACGATTCTATTTCCTCTATTTCATCACCAAAAAAATGAACTCTATAACCATTATCACCATAAGATGGATAAATTGTTACTACGTCTCCTTTTACTTTAAATGTTCCGCTTTTTATTTCGTGTTCTGTTCTAGAATATAAACTGGTGACTAATTGATGTAAAAATTTGGTTCTAGAAATTTGCTGATCTACATGAATAGGAATAACATTTTTCTTGAATTCTGTTGGATTTCCAATACCATACAAACAGGATACAGAAGCTACCACCAAAACATCTCTTCTGCCAGAAAGTAGGGAAGAGGTTGTGCTTAAACGCAAGCGTTCAATATCATCATTAATAGATAAGTCTTTTTCTATATAAGTTCCAGTTACTGGAATGTAGGCTTCTGGTTGGTAATAATCATAATAAGAAACAAAGTACTCTACAGCATTTTCTGGAAAAAATTGTTTAAACTCAGAATACAATTGTGCTGCTAATGTTTTATTATGTGCTAAAACTAAGGTTGGTTTTTTTACATTTTTTACGACATTTGCTACTGTAAAAGTTTTACCAGAACCAGTAACTCCTAAAAGGGTTTGGTATTTTTCGCCTTCTTTTACACCTTTAGAAAGTTCTTTTATTGCTTCTGGTTGATCTCCTGTTGGAGAAAATACTGATACAAGTTTAAATTCCATATTGTAAAAATACGGAATGTTGTATTATTTTAATGCAGAATTTGTTAGTTTCTAATTAAGCTAAAATAACCGGTTTCTTTTATAAGATTATCGTTTATATCTATAATTTCTGCAGTAAACCAATAATTATTTGCTTGTTGAGGTTTACCTTTAAAAGTACCATCCCAACCTTTGGAGTTAAAAGAATTTATGATGCCAATAATTCTACCAAATCTATTAAAAATAATAATATTGACAGATTTATAGAGTGTACTATCTAAACCGTTTACATTCCAAAAATCGCTATTTCCATCTCCATCTGGAGTAAAATATTTTTTAAAGCCAATAACAGAAACATTGGTTTGAATTGGTGTTTCACAATTATTAGTATCACGAACATAAATTGTTTTTAATCCTGGGCTAACATTTTGAAAGGTGTATGATGTTGAGTTTCCTTCGAAATTAATGTTGTCTAAAGAAAATTGGTACGTGCTATTTCCGTTTATAGAAACATCAACAATATTGTTTTCTTCATTTTCTGTGTTTACTGTTATAGAACCAAAAGTTGGTGCTTCTGGATTGATAACTGTAAATTCTTTGGTAAAAGAACATTCAATTCCGTTTTCAGTTTTGTAAACTGTTAAAGAAAAATTTCCTGTTTGTGTTAATGTAAAATTTTGATTGGTGTTTATTACTGTTCCAGAACTATTTTTCCATTCAAATTTATCATTACTAGCATCTGCACTAAGGGTAATATTAGGGTGCAGATTTGGATTGTAACAAATAGTATAAGTGTTTTGAATACCATTTATTTCTGGTTGTTGATTAACTGTAGCATCAAAAGATTCAATTCCTCCACAACCTAAAGCAGTATCTGCTCTTACCCATATTTTTGTGGATGATGTTTCGTAATTTTCTGGTAGCTCATTTCTTTTTGTTTGTGCGTTGTTAAAGCTATCATAAAAAGTAATTGTTATAGAGTTATCTAGGCTATATTCTGATTTTATTTGTGCTCTTTTTTCTGTTAAATTAAAAATACCTTCTGTTCTATTTGTTGATGTATTTACAATACCACAAGCAAACATTTCTTTTATATTTCCTATACCTACAGTTGCTAATTCTATAGTAAATGGAACGATGTCTAAACATCCATTTTTATTAATTACTCTTGCGTAAAGTGTTTGTACATCGCTTTTGTTTTTGTAATTATCAAAATTTCTGATTGATGGAAAACCAACTTCAGCAATATTTTTATCTTCAAAATAGAAAAATAAATAGTCTTCAGGTTTTGACACAATTTTTGATTCAATCTCAGTTAAATTAAAACGATTATCTCCTGTACCAGAATCACATTGCACAATTTTTTCATTTGCTTTTAAAATTGGTAATGGAAATATTTCTATTTCTTGCTCCAAGTTTAAAGGAAAGTTATTTAATGTAATTGTAGCTTTAACCAAGTACTTACCAGGGTTTTTGAATTGGTGAGTTGGACTTACTTCATTAGATGTGTTTCCATCACCAAAATCCCAAGTGGCGCTTTGTATTGTGGTGTAAGAATCAATTTTAAAAATTTCATCAGTGTCTACACAGCCAGTTTCATTTAAAATACGTGTTCTAAAATAAGACTGGATAAAATTTGGAAGACCTAGTCTTGTAGCCCCACCTGAAATTGTAACACCTCTTTCTATAAAATTAATTTCTCTTTCTGTATCTAATTTAGGGTTGTTTATAACACTTAAAAAAGGTTCACTATCATTAAATTTATCTCCAGAATTTACAGCATTATATATTTTGCCATCATTTGCTAATTGTAATGCACCAATTGTGCTTTCATTTCTGAAAGATACAATTGTAAAAAGTTGAGAAGTAGTGTTGTTTTGAAATACTCTAGACATATCAAATTGATACAGTCTAATATCTATTTGATCATCTTTTTTAGTTGTAAAATACAGTTTATTTGAGTCTATACTAAACTCAACTCCATAAGGTCTTACAATGTCACCAACACCAGTTGCAAACCCTAAACGTCTAGGTTGATTTATAATTCCGTTTTCGTTATCAAATTTAAAAATCCATCCCCCAGAAGTATTTGATGCCATTGCCAAAAATTCTCCATTTGGAGAAAATTTTATGTATCCTTTTCTATCAAAAATAAATTTTTGTCCAAAATCTGATTTTTTGGGAGTCTTTACTCCTGAATCTGTTACTAAAATGGTGTAAAAATCATCGAAAAATATATCATTATCATCGCTTTTATGAGTTGCTAACCAGATATCTTTTCCGTTTTTATGGTGTACTGCTGTTATTTTTTCACTTACATTTTGTAAGATAAGAATGTTTCTTTCTGTAATTTCACCTCTGTTACTATTTGCAGACATATCTACTGTAGAATAGTAAAGACCAGGTATAAAATTTGCATTTTTTTTTGAGCTATTATTTTTACCAATGGTTGGTCCTCCACCATCATCTATTACTTCACTTTTTATTGTAAAAATATAGAATATAGTAGATGAGTTTGGTTTTGGAATAATAATTACGTTTTGGGAAGTAACATAATCACTTTCTAAACCTTTACCAGAAATTTTAATATGAGAACTGTTGTAAACATTAACTCCATCTGTATAAAAAATTAGATTTCCGTTTTTGTCTGATATAGAGCTAGTTCCTCTGGGAGCCAATAGTTTACTATCATTAATTACAGTTAGTTTTTTATTTAAAAAATTTAAAGAAGTATTATTACCAAAATACCAATTTTCTGTTTCTCTTTGAGAAAAAACACTATTTATAAATAGTATAATTAATAACAGAAATGTAAAAAGGTTTTTCATTTTTTAGTTTCTTAAAAGAGAAAAATGCCCTTTTTTTGTTCTTACTTTATCATTTATATCAATTAGTGTTGCATTGTACCAATAATTACTTTCTGGCATCTGCTTGCCATTATAAAGACCATTCCACCCATTTTCTGTTTTTAAGTCAATATTTTTAATAAAACGACCATATCTATCAAAAATCTGTAAAGTTGCTACTTTGTAAAAAGAATTATCTACACCTTGTATTTTCCATGTATCAAATGTCCCATCACCATTTGGTGTAAAAAACCTTTGAAAAAAAACGAATGATACTTCTTTAGAATTGGTAATACCACAACCATCAATATCATTTATATAAATAGTATTTAAACCAGGATTTACGTTTGTAAAAGTGTAACTTAAGTTATCTGTTCCCTTGTTAAAACTTGTTGGAGCTTTACTATTAATGGCATACTCATAATTACCTTTTCCAGAAACTTTTATAGTTATTGTATTTTCATCAGGATTGTCTTGATCGTCTACAAAATCTATAGATTCTATAAATGCAGTATTAGATTCATCTACTGTAAAAGTGTTGTAACCAATGCAGGAAAAATCGTCGCTTGTATTTGTTGCATTATTACTATAAGTTCTGTAAGCTTCTACTTTATAGGTTCCTTCTTGATTTGCTTTGTAAACAGCATTGTTTGCTCCGTTTATTAGTATATTATTTCTATACCAAAGATAGGTGTCGCTTGCATTACCTGTAAATGCATCTAAATCTACAGTAAATGGTTGAGGGTTTGCAACTGGGTTGCTAACACATAAAGTAATTGTATTTGGATTGCCTTTTGGTATTGGTAATTCTTGTACAAATACTTTAAATTGACCTATACTTGTACAAGCGTCTGTGTTTTTAAGTGATATTTTTATGAAAACATCTGTGTTATCAGTAAATAAATCATCTTCAAAAGGCGCTACAATTTCGTTATTTACAAGCCTTGCATCATCTTTTGTTCTGTAATATTTAAAATTATGTGTACTTAGAGATAATGCCCCACCAGAATCTGATATGATTTGATTTGTTTTTAAGTCGAAATTAAAAAAGGCATTGCCACTTCCTAAACTATTGGTGCTTGTAGCATTGTTAGCATTAGAATCTAATTCGCAAGTGTATATCTCAGGATAATTATCGACACCAGAAGGATTTACGTTTAACTCTATAGTTACAGTTTTAAAACAAAGACTTCCTTGAAATTGAACTTTAGCAACTACTTTATGAGTACCAGTTCTTGTAGATACACTATTTCTGTAATCAGCTTTTGTTAGTGGCGTGGAGAATGAAGTATCATTTACTTCAAAAAAATCAATATTTACTGGTTCTGTACCCTTGTAAATTTCAGATTCTTTACTTTCTAAGTTAAAATTAGTTATGTAATCATTTGGGTCTGAATCAAAATCACATTGTTCAAAAATTGGAATTGTGTTTACAACTGGTTTTGGAATAAATTCAATTTCTACTGAGCTATTATATTTTTTGATTCTGCCACAAGAATCTTCAATCGTCATTTCTAAATTATATTTTCCTGAACCATAATTAGTGTTGTCTATATTTAAAACACGGTTATTAACAACTACAGATGCATCTCCTTCTTTAGTCCAAGTGTATGTAGAGCTTGTAGTACCTGAGATTTCTGGTTCCATTGTAACTGTGTCTCCAATACATACGGTTTGTTTCATTGTGTTTAAAACAAAAGTAGGTTTATTGCTATCTATAATGTTAACTGGAGAGAAAAAAGATTGTATAAATGGAGGAAGACCTTGTGTAGCTTTTGAACTTCCACCAAGTCTTATTTTATCTCTGGTGTACCTAATGTCATCTGCAGCATCATCAGGGTTTTCAATGACATCTATAAAAGAAGTACCTTCTGTATAACTAACAGGTACTAAAGAATATATCTTATTATCTGGGGCTAATTGTAAAGCACCTCTATAACCAGTTTGTTTTTGAATTTCTCTTTTTGAAGCAACAATGTCTGCTGATACTAAATCAAATTGAAATACAGTGTTATCTGTGCCATTATGAGTAGAAACATATAGTTTTGAGGATAATTGAGAAAATTCTATTCCATAAGGAGCTCCATCAATAGGAGCATTTATAAGTTTTAGCTGGTTTGTGTTTGAAATCAAACCAGTTGTAATATCAAAATCTAATAGTACTAATGCACCAGTTCCAGAATCAAAATTATTTCCAGTTCCACCAGCAGTATAATCTGCAAAAGCTACTTTTTTTCCATCTGGAGATACTTTTAAATAACCTCTTACATCTGTAGGAAAATAACTCATATTGCTTCTTTTTGGATTTGCAATATCTACACCATTTTTATCAATTTTATAAGCTATGAAATTATTAGATTCTACAGATAAAATCCAAATAGAATCACAATCATCACCCTGTACAGCTGTAACTTTTTCAGACCAAGAAGTAGCTCCTAATGATAAATCTACTGGTCCAGCAATAATTTCACCTTTATTACCATTTTTAGACATATCTACAGTGTAATAATTAAAACCTCTAGAAGAACCTACAGTAAAAATATAATATATATTAGCATCTGAAGGATTTGGAACCACTAAAGCAGATTGTGTACTGGAAGGATCTCCTAATAAATCTATACCTTGAGACCCATTAGAGTAGTTCATGATTTCATGATCTCTATTCCAAACAGTTAAACCATCTGAATAAAACTGAAGAACACCATTTACATCAGATATTGTAGAGCAACCTTCAAAAGTATTCATTTGCCCATCTCTTAAAACACTTGGTGCTCCATTTGAGAAATCTAACCCAGCATTTTCTCCAAAATACCAAAAATTGGCCTCTTTTTGAGAAAATACATTTAATGCAAAAAAGATTAGAAAAAAGGATAATAATTTCTTCATTTGACGATATTTCTTTACTAAACGTCAAATATATTCAAAAAGTACTATAAATCCCTCTTTTTTAACAGTGCATAAGACAAATAAATAAAGATAAATGTCCAAACTGAAACGATTAAGATATTTGTAAACTCTACAGCATAACTTTTTGTAAAAGTTTCTCCAATTTGATTTGCTACAGATTTAACAGCACCTAATCTCGAAAAAGGTTCTTTAATTAAGTTAGACATTGCTTCGAAGGGTAAAAACTGCATAATAGTATCTACTTTTTCAGAAGTATTTTCAGCATTTTTAAATGTCCAAAATAAATACCCCTTAAACATACTTTCTACAATTAGCCATACAACCATAGCTCCAACAGCAAAAGCAGAGCGTTTTACCAAGATTCCAAAAAACAAACCCATAGAGAAAAAAGCAACTAACTTTACAAAAAAAGCAAAAAGATATTCTAGGTCAGAAACGATAATAGCAAATTCATTATAATCAGAATATATTAGACCTAATACTAATGAAATTATAAACACAAATAATGTAGAAATAAATGCAAAACTAATTACTGTGTAAAATTTAGAAAGAATAAATTCTTTTTTACTTAAACCGTCTATTAAGTTTTGTTTTAAAGTTTTGTAACTATATTCATTTGCCATCATAGATACAATAACCAACAGTAAGAAAAATTTTAATATGGCAGCCATATAAGTATTAAAATGCCAGATGTAAGGGAAGTTAAAAATACCTGCATCTGCCAAATGAAACTTTACAGGACCAATATCAAATTTTATAGCAGCAATCAATGCAATAGAGGTTAGTAAGCCAAAATAAATGAGTGATAAAACTTTACTAGCTCTATTGTATTTTAATTTGTGAAATTCTATAGTTAATAGTCTTAACATGACTGTTTATTTTAAGGTTGATTAATTGTTGTTGGTTAAATCTAAGAATTGTTGCTCTAAACTTGGTTTACGTTTTACCAAATGCGATAAAACAATACCTTTTTTAAACAAATATTCATTAATTTCTGCGGATGAAATAGTGCTATTTAAAGTAGCAATAATGGTTTCGTGTTCTTTGGTAACTTTTCCAATTGCAGAGTGTTCTTGTAAAATAGACAATAATTTTTCTTCATCTGTATCAACTTTTAATTCGAACAAACCATTAGAGGCTGTCATTTCATCAACTCTACCACTGTATAATTTTACGCCTTTTCTAATTACAACTACATGAGAACAAACTTTTTCAACTTCATCTAAAAGGTGAGAAGCCAATAGAATTGTGGTGCCATTTGCTGCAATTTTTTGAATAATTTGACGAATTTCATGAATTCCTTGTGGGTCTAAACCATTGGTAGGTTCGTCTAAAATTAAAATCTCTGGGTCGTTTAACAATGCTGATGCAATTGCCAAACGTTGTTTCATCCCCAAAGAAAAAGTTTTAAACTTGCTATTTCTTCTTTCAAAAAGATTAACTGTAGTTAATTTCTCGTCTATTTTTTCTGTGGATATTCCTTTAATCTTACAAATCAAAGCTAAATTTTGAGTTGCAGTCATATAAGGATAGAAGTTTGGGCGCTCTATAATAGCACCTACTTTTTTTAGTGCTTCATGAGTTGATAAATTTCCATTAAACCAAGAAAATTCACCAGAAGTTCTGTTTACAACATTTAAAATAATACCTAAAGTAGTAGATTTTCCACTTCCATTTGGCCCTAAAATTCCGTAAACATTTCCTTTTTTAATATCAAAAGAAAGGTTGTTTACTGCATGAACTTGTCCGTATTTTTTATCGAGATTTTTGAGTGATAAGATAGTTTCCAAAGAAATTGTTTTAGTCGATTATGTGAATAAGACGACTAATTTACAATTTTGTTACGGGAAAAATTAGAAGTTTGAAGAATGAAGTTGGAAGCGTTGAGAATCTAAAAGGTTAATCTATATTTTTTTGTTCTTCTTTTAAAAGATTTTTTTCTGCTTTTCTTTCTTTTTTCCAAAAAACACGTTTTCCAAATTTTTTCAAGTGCTTTACCCAATCTCCATCATGAGTTAGTTGACCTTTTCTTTTGTAGCTCATTTATATTTTATTAAAATAAAAGTGAGTTATCATTTACACAAATAAACGATTATACGACTACACGTTTTTTAATATTCATTAAAATCGAAATCATCAAAATGCCCAAATTCGTCATCAATATCTCCTTCATCACCAAAATCATCATCTAATTTATCTGCAACAAATTCTTTTTCTGGAGCTTCTTCAGGAATTTCTCCAACAGATAAAATGGTTTGTGGTAAATCGTCTCTTTTTTCATCTGTAATTTCAACAACATCCACATAAAAAGTCCACATATTTAGAAAATCATATACATAAATCAGTTTGTCATTTTCTTCAGGTAAGGTATCTTCTAAAATACACGTTTGCATAGAAATACCTTCTCCAGCTTCTGCCATATTAAATAAAGGGATTTCTTCACCTTGGTTCCATTCTTCATCAGTTCTGTAAAAAGAAGCCATTTCTTGCCCCTCAAAACCAAAAGATTTTGCAATAATTAGGTGTAAATCTTCTAAATTCAATTTATCATCAACCAAAATAGTTCTAATTACATCTTCTTTGGTATCTAAAATTACGCGTATTTTATACATAAAATGCTTTAACTTTTCTGCAACAAAAATACAATTTTTTATATGTACTTTTACATTACAATTAAAAGGATATGGATACAACTACCATTTTAAAAGCGTTTAATGATCGTTCTAAAAACACATTAATGGAAACGCTTGATATTGAATATGTTGCTGTTGGGACTGATTTTTTAACTGCAAAAATGCCTGTAAACTCTAAAGTACATCAGCCTTATGGACAATTGCATGGAGGTGCAACAGCTGCTTTAGCAGAAAGTGTTGGAAGTGCAGCTTCAAATTTTTTTATAGACAGTAAAACGCAATTTATAAATGGAATCCAGTTGTCTATCAACCATATAAAAAGCAAGCGAGAAGGTGTTGTTTTTGCAACTGCTAAAAACATTCATAAAGGCAAAACCACACATTTGTGGGAAGTTACAATTGTTGATGAGAATGACAATTTGATTTCTATAGCAAAAATGACAAACATCGTTTTAAATAAAAAATAATTTAATCTTTACATTGAGCATCATTTTTAATAAAATTGAAGAGAATTTTAAGGATAATATTCCTTTTGTAGCTTATAGAAAACCAAATTCAGATTTGGTTTCTGCTTTTTTTATGAAGGATGATAACTTGTATTTCACTTCTAAATTTACTGAAAACGGATTTGTTTTTGCACCTTTTAATAGTGAAGAAAAAGCCATTTTATTTCCGAAAAAAAATGCTTGTTTTACTACTGAAAAATTAGTTTTGGATGATGAGTTTGTAAAAGATGAAGGTTTTACAAGTGCAGAAAACTTAGATAAAAAAAATCACCTTTGTTTGGTAGAGAAAGCCTTAGATGTTATCAATAATAACGAGCTTAAAAAAGTTGTGCTTTCTCGAAAAGAAGAGGTTAAAATAGAAGACTTCGATGTTTTAACTACTTTTAAAAGACTTTTAAAAACGTATCAGAATGCTTTTGTGTATGTTTGGTTTCACCCAAAAGTTGGTTTGTGGTTTGGAGCTACTCCAGAAACTTTGTTGCACATAACTGAGACTAATTTTAAAACCATGTCTTTGGCTGGAACACAGGTTTTTAAAAACGCTAAAGAAGTAGTTTGGAAAAGCAAAGAGTTAGAAGAGCAACAGTTGGTTACAGATTTTATCAAAAACCAACTAAATACTATAGCATCTGACTTGCAAATTGATAAAACAGAAACTATAAAAGCAGGAAATTTACTGCATTTAAGAACAAAAGTAGAAGGTGTTTTAAATAGAAATTCAAGTTTAGAACAATTAATTAGAAGTTTACACCCAACTCCTGCTGTTTGTGGGTTGCCAAGAGAAACTGCAAAAAAGTTTATCAATAAAAATGAAAATTATAAAAGAACTTTTTACACAGGTTTTTTAGGTGAAATTAATGTTCAAGATTCAGTATTTAGCACTCAAAATTCTCAGTTGTATGTTAATTTACGTTGTATGAGTATTCAGGATAAAATTGCATCAATTTATGTTGGAGGAGGTATTACCAAAGATAGCATCGCAAAAAAAGAGTGGGAGGAAACTGTTTCTAAAAGCAAAACCATGAAAAAAGTTTTGTAATTTTTTTTCAATAAAAAAACCGCAAGTTATGTAACTCACGGTTTTTAGTGTGTAAAATGAATTTGAATTGAAATTATTTAAATTACTCTTCTTGCAAAAAAATCTTTACAAAAAAAAGTTAATCTAAAAGGCCTAAAACCTTATATATCATCAAAAGAAACATCTGTAAAACTTTGAGCAGATTTTGGTGCTTCAGTTGCAGTTTCTTCTTCCTTTTTAAAATCTTTTTGATGACGTTCGCTAATTACTTCACTACCTTTTTCATTTAAAATATAGTCAGTTGCTTTACTTAACATGTCTTTAAAATCTGTAAAATCTTCTTTATAAAGATAGATTTTGTGCTTTTGGTAATGAAAAGTACCATCATCATGAGTAAATTTTTTACTCTCTGTAACAGTTAAATAGTAATCGTCTGCTTTTGTTGCTCTTACATCAAAAAAATAGGTTCTTCTTCCAGCTCTTAATACTTGTGAAAAGATTTCTTCTTGTTCAACTCTCTCTGCCATAATTCGTTTAAATAGTAGTTATAATATGTTTGTTATACTTAACAAATCTAATAAAATATTTTATGTAGCAATGTTAAAGATTAATTTTCTTTTTCTAAAAGTTGTTGTTCGTACAAATCTTTGTAGTAACCATCTTGTGTTATTAGTTGATTGTGAGTTCCTTGTTGGGTAATTTTACCATTATCTAACACAATAATTTTATCTGCATTTTTTGCTGATGAAACTCTGTGACTGATAATAAAAGTGGTAATATTTTTAGAAATTCTTTCTAAATTTGATAGAATTTTTTCTTCTGTTTCTGTGTCTACAGCAGACAAGCAGTCATCAAAAATTAAAATTTTAGGTTTCTTAATAATTGCTCTAGCAATAGAAACACGTTGTTTTTGTCCACCAGAAAGTGTTACACCACGTTCTCCTAGAATAGTTTTGTATCCTTTAGGAAAATCTATAATATTTTTATGAACGTCTGCATTTTTAGCAGCTGTAATAATTTCTTCTTCTGTAGCATCTTCTTTACCAAATTTAATATTGTCTTCGATAGTTTCTGAAAACAAAAACGGATCTTGAGGCACAAAACCAATTTGGCTTCTAACATCATTTAAATTGGCTTCTTTTATGTTTTTATTATCTAATAAAATACTACCTTCTTTTGTGTCATACAATCTAGATATCAATTCTATAATTGTAGATTTTCCTGAGCCAGTTTTCCCTAAAATAGCCAAAGTCTCTCCAGATTTTACAGAAAAGTTTATATTTTTTAAAGCTGTAATGTTAGTATCATCATAAGTAAAAGTAACGTTTTTAAACTCTACATCTCCTTTTAGTTCTGTAGATGAGGTAGTTGTGTTTTTAATTTCTGGTACTTGTTTTAAAAATTCGTTAATTCTTAATTGAGAAGCTTCTGCTTGTTGTACCATTGAAGTAACCCAACCAACAACTGCAACAGGCCAAGTTAGTATGTTTACATATAGCATAAACTCGATAATGGTTCCTATTTGAATTTCTCCATTAATATATTGTTTTCCACCAATATAAATTACTAATAAATTACTAATTCCTATTAATAAAATCATTAACGGAAAAAATAGTGCATTCGCTTTTTGTAAATGAATATTTTTCTCCTTGCTTTCATCTGCAATTTTATCAAAATCTTTGATAATAGAAGCTTCTATTCCATAAGATTTTACAACGCTTATGCCTGAGAAAAATTCTTGATTAAATGTGGTTAACTTAGATAAATATTGTTGAACAATGGTACTTCTTCTATGTATTACTTTGCTCAACACAAATATAGAAATAGACAATAATGGAAAAGGAATTAACGTGTACATTGTTAATTTTACATCAATGTTTATCATCTGTGTAAAACCAACCGCAAAAAGTACAATCATGTTCATACTATACATTATTGCAGGGCCAACATACATTCTTACTTTAGAAACGTCTTCAGAAATTCTATTCATTAAATCTCCTGTTCTGTTTTTTTTGTAAAAGTTGATGGATAATCTTTGGTATTGTTGATAAATTTCATTTTTCAAATCAAATTCTATCAATCTAGAAGTAACAATTATAGTTTGGCGCATTAAAAAAGTTAAAAAACCAGCAAAAACAGCAACTCCAATTATAATAAGTACATTTATAAGTAATTGATGCTTTACATCATCTAAATTTGTAACAATTCCTTTTTGGTAATCTTCTACAATATTTAAAGAATCTCCAACAATTTGGGGTACTTTTAAAGCCAAAAGCTTAGATAAAATGGTAATAATTAAACCTGCTAAGATTCGCCATTTGTATTTAGAAAAGTATTTGTTTATATATTTAAGTTCTTTCAAAAGAGAAAATTTATTAACTAAAAAGTAAAGCACGAAGATACAAGATTAACTACAAAACTTTTTCTTAAAAAAGAATTAAAAAAGGTTTCATTAAAAAAATAAAATAACCTTACTTTTGCATCGAAATTTATACAAGTTCTTTAGAAAATGATTAACAGAAGACATATTCGAGTTAAAGTAATGCAATCTGTATACGCTATATTACAGTCTAAAAATGATGACATTCTTAGAGAAGAAAAATTTTTGAAACATAGCATATTAAAAATGTACGATTTGTATGTTTTAAACCTACGATTGCTTGTAGAAGTTCAAAAATTAGCAGCAAAAAAAATAGCACTTTCTAAAAAGAAAATATTAGCTACTAAAGAAGATTTAAAACCAAACACCAAATTTTTAGATAATAAAATTATCAACGCAATTGCAGAAAGCATAAGCGTTGAAGGGTATGTAGAGTTGAACAAACTAAACAATTGGCAAGAAGATGATGAGTATGTAAAAATTATTTTTGATAAACTACAAAAAAGTAATTTGTACAAAAAATATCTAGAAACTGTAGAAGATTCTTATAAAGTTGATAAAGCTTTTGTAATTGAATTTTTTAAAGAAATTATTGCACCAAACGAAAAACTTGCAGAGTATTTTGAAGATAAAATGATTTCTTGGGTAGATGATATTCCGTTTGTAAATACTTGGGTATTAAAAACACTAAGCAAATGTAAAGAAAATACCCCTTTTGCATTAGGTAGTCTGTATAAAGATAAAGACGATGAAGATTTCGTTTCTAACTTATTCCGAAAAACGGTTTTAAAACACAAAGAATACGAAAAAGATATCGAAGAAAAAACGCCAAATTGGGAAACAGATAGAATTGCAGATATTGATATGATTTTGATAAAAATGGCAATTACAGAGTTTATCAATTTCCCATCTATACCAACAAGAGTTACTATTAATGAGTATATAGAGGTTTCTAAAGATTATTCTACAGAAAAAAGTAGTTACTTTATAAATGGTGTTTTAGACAAAATATCAAAAGAATTTGTAAAAAATAAAAGAATTGTTAAAATAGGAAGAGGTTTGCTCTAATTTATTGTTGACGATAAATAAATTTCTTATTTTTACACAAAATTAAAATACAATGAAAAAAATAACATATTTACTGGTATTAGTATTTTCAGTAACTTTTTTTACAGCTTGTAAAGATGGCTCTAATGCTACTTCTAAAATTAACAAAGCTAATTTAGACAATGCAAAAAATAGAGATGCAGAAATTAAAAAAGGGACAGCTTTAGCTACTTTTGATGAAAAAGTGTATGATTTTGGAACTGTTAATGAAGGAGAAATTATAAGCACTTCTTTTAATATTACCAATTCTGGAAAATCTGATTTAGTAATTACAGATGCACAAGTTACTTGTGGTTGTACAGTTCCTGTTTGGCCAAAAGCACCTATTAAGCCAGGAGAAACTAAAGAAATTAAAGTAAAGTTTAATACAGCTGGTAAACAAAATAGACAACAAAAAAACATCACATTAATCACAAATACAGAATCTGGTAGAGAAATATTAACTTTAAAAGGTTCTGTAACACCAAAAGCTAAATAATGATTTTTAATACAATTTTTTTACAAGGAAGTGCAGGCGGTTTTGCACAGTTTTTACCTTTTGTAGCAATTATTGCCGTTTTTTATTTTTTTATGATAAGACCACAAATGAGTCGTCAGAAAAAAGAAAAAGCTTTTCAAGCAGAAATTAAAAATGGTACAAAAGTAGTAACTTCTAGTGGTATTCATGGTAAAGTTTCTGAAGTAAATAATACCAACAACACTGTAACTATAGAGACTGGAGCTGGAAAAATAATGTTTGAACGTTCTGCAATTTCTATGGAACTAAGTAAAAAATATTTTACTCCTGCAAAAAAGTAATTTGTAGTAAATAGTTTTTTAAATAAAAGTGAGTTTCATATTGTTTGAAACTCACTTTTTTTTTCATAAAGTTTTGTGTAGATTGCATCATACTCTTTAAACATGGTATTGAAAACGAAAAAAAAAATATCAAAAAAATTTATTGGCTTTCTTGTAGTTACTATTTTAATATGGTTTTTTACAGCCATGTCAAAAGAATATGTTACTACTATTCAATTTCCTATTAAATATGCTAAGATTCCTCAAAATAAATTATTACAAGATGCTCCTAAAAAGCATTTAGATTTGGTTGTTAAGAGTTCAGGTTTTAACATTGTTAGAGCTAAATTTAGTAGTAATAAAATAAGGCTAAATGCAAATAGATTGGCTAATAAAAAAGGAAAAGCATACTATTTTTTAACTAGCAATCAATTTCAATCAATACAAAAACAACTGTTGCAAAATATTGAATTAAAAGAAATTTTACAGGACACTATTTACTTAAATTTAGGAATTTTAAAAACTAAAAAGGTACCAATAAAACCCAATTTAGATATTAACTTTCACATTGGTTATGACATTACCAAGAAAATAGTTTTAAAACCTGATAGTGTTTTAATTTCTGGCCCAGAACAAAGTATAGATACTATCAATTTTTTAGAACTAGAAAAATTAAAGTTAGAAGATGTTAAAACCAACTTTACTCATAAAGTGCCTTTAAAAAAAGTAAATATAAAAGAAAACATCAAATACAATATAAATGCTGTTACTCTTACAGGTAATGTAGAAAAATTTACTGAAGACAGTTTTAACATACCTTTTGAAATTGTAAACCTGCCTGAAAACGTTAATTTAACTACGCTTTCTAAAACTGTAGAAGTTACTTTTGTAGTTGCACTATCTGAGTTTAATAAAATAAATGAAGAATCTTTTAAAATAGAATGCGATTATAAAATGTCTGAAAAAAATAATTTAAATTATTTAATACCAAAAATAGTTTTAAAGCCCAATTTGCTTAAAAGCGTACGAGTAGTTCCTAATAAAATAGATTTTTTAATCCAGAAATAAAATGATAGTTGGTTTAACTGGAGGTATTGGAAGTGGAAAAACAACAGTGGCAAAACTTTTTCAATCAAAAAAAAATGTAGCAGTATATTTTGCAGATGATCAAGCAAAGAATTTAATAAACTCTTCTGTTGTTATACAAAAAAAAATAATAGAAAATTTTGGAGAACAAGCTTATAAAAACAACCAATTAGATAGAGCATATATATCAAATATTGTTTTTAAAAATAAAGAAAAATTACAGGTTTTAAACAGTATCGTTCATCCAGAAGTAAAAAAACATTTTCAAGAGTTTATAAAACTACACAAAGAGAAAACGTATATAATTTATGAAAATGCGATTCTTTTTGAAAGTAAAAGCAACCTTTATTGCGATGTTATAATTGCTGTTTTTGCGCCTTTAGAAATAAGAATAGATAGAATACTTTCTAGAGACAAAACCACAAGAATAGAGGCAGAAAATAGAATAAAAAACCAGTGGTTAGAAGATAAAAAGATACTACAATCTAATTACTTAATTCATAATATAGACATAGAGACTACAAAAGTCCAAGTTCAAAGAATTCACAATATTTTAACAAAAAAGTAATCATGAATTTAGGTTTATGTACTTATCTTGTTAAATAACTCTTAAATTTTAACTAAACACCCTTTTTTATTTAAAAAACGACAATTCTCTTTTCTTAAATGCGTTAACTTTGCATTATGGGCAAAAAAATGTTTGTGCTTATTGTTGTTTTAATGAGTGTTTCTTTAATAGGAATCATTACTGTACAACTGTATTGGATAAACAATGCTGTAGAGAGTAAAAAAGAACAATTTCAAAACGATGTACAAAAATCTTTAGGAAGTGTATCTGAGATAATTAACGAGAAAGAGCAGCTTTATATCGAAAGAAAATACGCAGGTATTGTAGAAAATTCTGTTTTAGCAGATGAAGCTCAAATAAAGAATTGGATTTTTCAAGAAATAGATACCACAACAAACCAAAGATTTACTTACGGAGGAACAATTTTAGAAGAAAATTTTAAAATGCCAGCAGATTTTGTAGATAATGATAGCATTATTATTAAAAGAATTAGTGGTAAAAACGATTTTTTTCAAACAAGATTGATAACAGGAGCAGACAACGTTTTTTCTTCTGTAGATGAAAAAAGATTTTCTTTTACAAAAAGATTAAAAAATGTTGAGAGAAGCCAGTTTGCAGAAATTTTTAAAAATATTAATAGCACAAGACCAATTCATAAAAGATTAAGTAATAGAGAACTAAATACAACAATTAAAGAAGAATTAAAGAAAAGAAATATAAATTTAGACTTTAAATATGGAGTTTATAGTAAAGATGGTTTGGCTACAAAATTAAAATCGGGTTATTACACCATCAATAAAAATGAAAGTATTCAATATCCATTATTTTATGACGCTATTGGAGAAGTAGATTATCGTTTATATGTAACATTTCCTTCAAAAAATAAGCACATATTATCAGGAATATCAAGCATTTTACTACTTTCTTTATTTTTTATTTTTGTAATTATTATTGCGTTTTCTAGTTCTTTATATCAATTAATAAGGCAAAAGAAAATATCAGAAATTAAAACGGATTTTATAAATAATATGACTCACGAGTTTAAAACACCAATTGCCACTATAAATTTAGCTTTAGACTCTATAAAAAATCCTAAAATCATAGATGATCAAAGTAAAGTATTAAGATACGTTCAAATGATTAGAGACGAAAATAAAAGAATGCATGCACAAGTAGAAAATGTTTTAAGAATTTCTAGATTAGAAAAAAATCAAATAGAAATTAGTAAAGAAACAGAAGATATGCACGACATTATAGAAGATGCAATTACGCATATCAATTTATTAATAGAAGACAGAAAAGGTTCTATAAATACACATTTTGAAGCAATTACTTCAGAAATTTCTGGGAACCAATTTCATTTAACCAATGTTGTGGTTAATATGTTGGAAAATGCTATAAAATACTCTGTAGATGCACCAAAAATTGATGTATATACAGAAAGTACCAATAAGTTTTTTATTCTTAAAATAAAAGATGAAGGTATAGGAATGTCTAAAGCTGTTCAAAAACACGTTTTTGACAAATTTTATAGAGAACAAAAAGGAAATATACATGATGTAAAAGGCCATGGTTTAGGTTTGGCTTATGTTAAAGAAATTATAGACAAACATCATGGAACCGTATTTGTAGAAAGCGAAAAAGGAAAAGGAAGCATATTTACAGTGAAATTACCAATAATTTAAAAAAGTATAAAAATGGGAAGTAAAAAAATTTTATTAGTAGAAGACGATCCAAATTTTGGAACCGTTTTAAAAGATTATTTAGCATTAAACGATTATAACGTTACACATGCAAAAGATGGTATAGAAGGATTAATTATGTTTAAAAACAGTGATTATGACTTATGTATTTTAGATGTTATGATGCCTCGTAAAGACGGTTTTTCTTTAGCACAAGATATTAGAAGCACAAATAAAGAAGTGCCAATTATTTTCTTAACAGCAAAAACTTTAAAAGAAGATGTTTTAAAAGGCTATGCAGTTGGTGCAGATGATTATTTAAATAAACCTTTCGACTCTGAAGTTTTATTACACAAAATTAAAGCAATATTACAACGTAAAGACACAGACAAAACTGCAGAATCAGAACAGTTTGAGTTTACAATTGGTAACTTTTTCTTTAATTCTAAATTACGCCATTTATCTGTTACAAAAGATGGAGAGCCAATAAAATTATCTCCAAAAGAAAGCAAATTATTAAGAATGTTGGCCATTCATAAAAACGACTTAATGCCAAGAGAATTGGCGTTAACTAAAATTTGGAGAGATGATAACTACTTTACATCTAGAAGTATGGATGTGTATATTGCAAAATTGCGTAAATACTTAAAAGACGATGAAAATGTAGAAATTTTAAATATTCATGGAGAAGGATTTCGTTTGGTAGACAAATCATAAGAAATAGAAACTTCCCTAATAAAAAACTCAACATAATTATAATTATGTTGAGTTTTTGTATATTTATAAAATGGCAGAGTTTATAAAAATATACAATAACAACCCAAATCAAAAAGCAATTGATAAGGTTATAAAGGTTTTAAAAAATGGAGGAGTTGTAATTTACCCAACAGATACTGTATATGGTTTAGGTTGCGATATTACAAATAACAAAGCTTTAGAAAGAATTGCAAAGATAAAAGGAGTAAAGTTAGAGAAAGCCAAATTTTCTTTTATTTGTGATAATTTAAGCAATTTGTCTGATTATGTAAAACAAATAGACACTTCCACCTTTAAAATACTTAAAAGAGCTTTACCTGGACCTTACACATTTATTTTGCCTGGTAGTAATAATCTTCCAAAAGTATTTAAGAAGAAAAAAACGGTAGGAATTCGTATTCCTGATAATAATATTATTAGAACTTTAGTAGAAAATTTAGGAAATCCAATTGTTTCTACATCAATTAGAGATGATGATGAAATCTTAGAATATACTACAGATCCTGAATTGATTTATGAAAAATGGAACAACCTAGTTGACGTAGTTATAGATGGTGGTTATGGAGATAATACTGCATCTACAATTATAGATTTAACTGACAATTATCCAGAAGTAGTAAGAGAAGGAAAAGGAAGTTTGGATATTTTATAATTTAAAGTTTTGAGTTCAAAATTCAATGCTCAGTTTTAAACTTTTAATTTTAAACCTTAAACTTATTTGAGTTCTTTAAACCTCTTTCTTCCTAAAATAAAATACTGCCAAACAACACTAGTGTGTAAATTATAATCTTGTTTTTTTATTAATTTTTTGCGTTTTCCTAAAAATTTGAAGAAATTTTTATAAAAACTAAAATGTGCTTTTAATATGGTCCAAGTGTGAATAGGTCTTAATTCTATGATGAATTTTAAACCTGCAATTCCATCTAAAATTAATCGCGAAAAAACGACAAATAAAAACCATTTTTTAGGTACATTTTTTACTACGTTTAACAAGCTATTTCTAAAATTTAAATACGTTTTATGTGGGTTTGTTTCTTGCAAAGTAGCACCACCAACATGATATACTACAGATTTACCTACATATTTTACATTGTAGCCAATATTATGTGTTCTCCAACATAAATCAATTTCTTCTTGATGCGCAAAATAATCTTCATCTAAACCTCCAATTTTATGATAAATTTTAGAGCGAATAAACAAACAAGCACCAGAAGCCCAAAAAATAGTTGTGGTATCATTAAATTGCCCAGTATCAGTTTCTAAATGATTAAAAACACGTCCTCTACAATAAGGGTAACCATATAAATCTACAAAACCACCTCCAGCTCCAGCATATTCAAATTTTGTTTTGTCTTTGTAATCTAATAATTTTGGTTGAATAATGGCTGTATTTTCTTCATTCTTAAAAACCTCTATAATAGGAAGTAACCAGTTTTTAGTTACTTCTACATCAGAATTTAATAAACAATAAACATCTGCATTTATAGATTGCAAAGCATCATTATATCCTTTAGCATACCCTCCATTAACAGCATTTTCTATGATTTTAACTGAAGGAAAAAACGCTCTCACATAATTTATAGAAGTGTCTGTAGAAGCATTATCAGCCACATAAATAGTTGCTTCTTGCGAACTAAAATTCACAATAGATGGTAAAAACTTTTCTAAAAGTTTTTGACCATTCCAATTTAATATGACAATCGCTATTTTCAAGGTTGCGAATTTACATTTTAAAAATTAGTTTATTTCTAATTTTATCTTAATAAAATTGTGTTTTCTCAGGGCTGTTAGTTCTAGAGAAATTCTTTTTTCAAGAATTTTGTATCGATAACTAATTTTAAAAAACTTCTCAATACAATTTTTTTATTCTTCAAAAATCACTCGAAGTAACAGATCCAATAGAAAAATAGGTTTTATTTATAATCAGGAATATCCTTTAAAAAAACATAGGTTTCGTTTTCAAAATCCATTTTACAATAAAAATGATCTAAACCATTTGTAACAACTAAAAAATTGGCTTTTAACTTTAAATTATAACGTGCAATTTGATCAAAAGTTGCTTGGGTAATTTTTATTGAAGGAGCTTTGCATTCTACTATAATATCATGTTTTCCATTAGAATTAAAAACCAAAATATCGGTTCTTTTTTTTCGATTGTTAATGGTGAGTTCTTTTTCTATAGCAATTAAAGAAGTTGGATATTTTTTTTCATCAACTAAAAAATGAACAAAATGTTGACGAACCCATTCTTCTGGAGTTAAAACCAAATATTTTTTTCTTAATTTATCAAAAATTAGCGTCTTATTTTCGCTACTTTTGAGCCTGAAATCATAATGTGGTAAATTAAGTTTTTGCATCTTCATTGCCACGAATATCACAAATTAAAATGATTTATAAAAAAGAAAGCTAAGATATTGTAGGAACTTTGTTTGAGGTTCATAATAATTTAGGTGGTGGTTTTTTAGAAGTAGTTTATAAAGATGCCCTCGAATATGAGTTTAAAAAGAATAATATTGATTTTGAAAGAGAAAAAGAATATTTAGTTAATTACAAAGAAGTTGTTTTGTTACATCCTTTTTATGCTGATTTTGTAGTATTTAACAAAATTATTTTAGAATTAAAATCAGTAAAAGAATTTCATCCAAAACATATAGCTTAATGTATTAATTATTTAAAAGTATCAGGTAATAAGTTGTGTATTTTGGTTAACTTTCAGAATGAATCTTTAGAGTTTAAAAGGATTGTTTTGTGAAAAATTATTGTTTCGAATTCACGAATTATTGTTAGTGTATAAAATTTTATCATAAAAACTGATTAAATTTATGATTAATTTTTATTAGTGAATTTGTGGCAAGAAAAAATATATTTATATAAATGAACGAAATTAATGCGATAGTTTCAGATATTAAAAAAGGAAATATTAAACCTATCTATTTTTTAATGGGTGAAGAACCCTACTATATTGATAAAATTTCTGATTTTATTGAAGAAAAAGTTTTGGATGAAGCCGAAAAAGGATTCAATCAACAGATAATGTATGGTAGAGATGTTACTGTAGAAGATATTGTTGGTGCTGCAAAACGTTATCCAATGATGGCAGAAAGACAAGTTTTAATTGTTAAAGAAGCGCAAGATTTAAGTAGAAATATAGAAAAACTGGTTTCTTATGCAGAAAATCCACAACCAACAACTGTACTCGTTTTAAATTATAAATATAAAAAGCTAGACAAACGTAAAAAATTACACAAAGCAATTGCAAAATCGGGTTTAATTTTTGAAAGCAAAAAATTATATGAGAACCAAGTTGCAGATTGGATTCGTAGAGTTTTAAGTGGAAAAAAGTATCAAATAGAACCAAAAGCAGCGCAAATGTTGGTAGAGTTTTTAGGAACCGATTTAAGTAAAATAGCCAATGAATTGAGTAAGCTAATGCTAATTTTACCCAAGGAAACTATTATTAACGATAAACATATTGAGGAAAATATTGGGATTTCTAAAGACTTTAATAATTTCGAATTAAAAAAAGCTGTAGGAGAGAAGAATGTTGTAAAAGCCAATAGAATTATCAATTATTTTGCAGAAAATCCTAAGAATAATCCTCTAGTCATGACAATTTCTTTATTAAATGGTTTTTTTACGCAACTGCTCATGTTTCATGGTTTACAAGATAAATCTAAAAATTCCGTCGCTAAATCTATTGGAGTAAGTCCGTATTTTGTAGATGAATATTTTTTAGCTGCAAGAAATTATCCAATGCGAAAAGTAGCCCAAAATATTGCTTTTTTAAGAGAGGCAGATGTAAAGAGTAAAGGTGTTGGCGCAAACCAATCTCAAAGAGACATTTTAAAAGAATTATTATTTAAAATTTTACATTAAAATGGATGATGAAGTTTATTAGATTTTAGAATCGATCCTTTTATTATAATCTTACATAATAAAATATAGTGTATTTTTAGAAAAGAATATTTTTTATCAAAAAAAACAATCAAAATGAAAAATATATTTACAAAAGAAGTGACTAAAGAAGTAATTGAGAGAATAGAAAAATTAACTTCAGAAACACAACCTAATTGGGGAAAAATGTCTGTTGCGCAAATGTTAGCACATTGTTGTATAACTTATGAGATGGTCTATACAGACAAACACCCAAAACCTAATGCTTTTACAAAATTTATGTTGAAGTTGTTTGTAAAAAAGATTGTTGTTTCAGAAAAGCCGTATGCAAAAAACGGAAGAACTGCTCCTCAATTTTTAATTACTGATGAAAAAGTTTTTATAACTGAAAAACAACGTCTAATTGACTATATTAACCATACACAAGAGTTAGGAGCTAGTCATTTTGAAGGAAAAGAATCTCATTCTTTTGGAAAATTGACGTCTGAAGAATGGAACAATATGTTTTACAAGCATTTAGACCATCATTTAACGCAGTTTGGAGTTTAGTTGTCTCAATACGAATGAACAAGCTAAAATACATAATAATAGTTGCTATTTTCTTTAGTTGTTCTTCTTCTAAAGAATTAAAATTAATTAATTCACAATTTGAAAATTCTAATTATGTTGAAAGTAAATCAATAAATGTTGGTGGAGAAGACAGTAAATTATATTTTAATTTCCACAATATTTTCAATAAATTAGATGAAAAGCAAAAAGAAAATCTTGCACTTAATGGAAATATTATTTCTAAATTCTATTCTTCAATTTATTTAATTAATAGTAAGTCCGAAAAGATAATGAAGGTTTTTATTTCAAATCTAAATGAACATAAGAAAATACAATTTTTAAATGGTTGTGAATTAAGTGAAACTGAAATTTCTATTGAAATGTTTAATAGAATAAAAGAACTTTTAAGCCTAAAATTAAATCATAATGATTTTATAAATCAAAAAATATCTGAATATGAAGCACAAAAAAAAGGCGAAGTTCAAAAAGAAGAACTTGAATTTATAAATGAACAACTTGAATTATTATACTCAGTTCAAAGATGGAAAGTTACTGAATTAAAAAATATAAAAGAAAATATGAAAAAAGAAATTTTAAAAAATAAAAACTCTACTAAAATGATTTTAGAAGCGATTAAATAAAGTATTGTACGCAACAAACAAACACGTTATTGGTTAACAGTAAACTATCTTTTTTTTTAATTAATTTATAGTGGTAATTGAATCTAGTATGGATTCTAATCTGTATTTATAGAAAAAGATTTTTAAAATAATATACCTTGAATTTTAATTTTTAGGAATTAAACTCTTTTATAAAACTTTGTATAACTCACTAAAATCATCAATCACTAAATCTGCATTTTCTAACGTTTGATCTTCTGCCATCGGATTTTTGTAGCCCACAACAAAAATATTTGCATCATTTGCAGCTTTTACTCCATTATCAGAATCTTCTATCACAATACAATTTTCTCTAGCAGTATTACCTAAAATTGCAGCCTTTTCAAAAATTTCTGGATGAGGTTTGGAAGCAGTTAAAACTGCACCACTAATTTTTGCAGTAAAGTATGGATTTAGAAGAAATCGATTAAAAACTCTATCAATATTTACCATGGCAGAAGAAGAGGCTAAGACTAAAGTTAATTTTTTATGATAGCAGTGTTTTATTAAATCTTCAACTCCTTTTACCAAATGTAAAGTTGGGTCATTTTCAAAGAAGTTTACATAACGTTTTCTTTTATTTAAAACTAATTCTTTAGGATCTAAATCTAGTTTAAAATGAGCTACTAATTTTTGAAAAGCATTAATGGTAGAAGAGCCTGTTAAGGTTTTATACAATTCATCAGAAACTTTTACACCAATAGATTCAAATGTTTCGTAATACGCTTTTTTATGGATTTCTTCAGAGTCTATTATTACACCATCCATATCAAAAATGACACATTTTATTTCTTTTGGTAAGCTTTTCATGAATTATTTAAAAGTATTTTTCTCTATTCTCTATTCTCTATTCTCTATTCTCTATTCTCTATTCTCACTTATTCTAAAAACTTAGCTTTTAATGCTGGTGTAGGAATCATACAGCTTTCCTTTTTACCAAACCATTTATATCTGTTTTTTGCAATAAAATCATAAACTAAATTTCTAAAACCTTCAGGAAAAATCCAAAATATGTTTGTTAAAGACCAAAGTCCTCCAAAATGATTCATTACTTTAATAGCTGCTGTCGATTTTACATCATAAGATACATTTGGTTCATATAAAATGATAGAGTCTATTTTAGCAACATCAATTTTTAAATAATTTATAATTTCTTGCCCTGTTTTAGATTGCAAAGCTGTAAATAAAAAAGTATTTTTTTTATCGTATTTAATTACTTTTAAAACAGAATTGTTGCATAAATTACAAACACCGTCAAATAAAATAATCTTTTTGTTTTTAGGAAAATTCACCATAAAATTTTTACCAAAATTTACAAAAACAAAGATACTTTATCTTTTTTTAAATTTCTTGTAACATTTTTTTATTTCAGGCGTCTTATGGTTGTATTTAAATTGTCTACCTTGCTTTTAACAAAAAATTAGTAAGAGCAATGAATAGCTTTAGGTATTTTCGTTTAAAATTAACCAACTAATGATTAAAATAGAAAAATTACACAAGTCTTATCCTATTGGTAAAGACTCTCTTCACGTTTTAAAAGGAATTGATTTACATATAAAAGAAGGCGAATTTGTTTCTATTATGGGATCTTCTGGTTCTGGAAAATCAACTTTATTAAATATTGTTGGTTTATTAGATGTTCATGATGAAGGTAATTATTATTTAAATGGACAATTAATTAAAGAATTAAACGAGAAAAAAGCAGCAATTCTTAGAAATAAATTTTTAGGATTTGTTTTTCAGTCATTTAACTTAATATCTTACAAAACTGCTTTAGAAAATGTTGCTTTACCTTTGTATTATAAAGGAATGAATAGAAAAGAGCGATTAAAAGTAGCTTTAGAATATTTAGATCAAGTTGGCTTAAAAGATTGGGCCAATCATTTACCAAACGAACTTTCTGGAGGACAAAAACAACGTGTTGCCATTGCAAGAGCCTTAGTAACAAAACCAAAGGTTGTTTTAGCAGATGAGCCTACAGGTGCATTAGATTCTACTACAACAGACTCAGTAATGGATTTATTAAAAGATATTAATGACCAAGGAATGACTGTTTTTGTAATTACGCATGAAGAAGAAGTTGCAGAACAAACCAAAAGAATCGTTCGTTTAAAAGATGGTGTTATTATAAGCGATGAATTAACCAAAGCAGTCAAAGCAGTTTAATTATGTTTGATTTAGATCGTTGGAGAGAAATATTTCAAAGCATAAATAAAAACAGGTTACGTTCTGTAATGTCTGGCTTTACAGTAGCATTTGCTATTTTACTATTTACGTTGCTTTTTGGTATAGTAAGTGGTTTAAGTAATTCCTTTAAAAGCGCATTTAATGATGATGCTCAAAATGCAATGTTTGTTCGTGTTTGGAAAACATCTAAACCATATAAGGGATTACAAACTGGTAGAAGAATTCAGTTAAGAAATGAAGAGTATAATTATGTAAAAGATGAATATGCTGATAAAATTCAATACCAATCAGCTAGAATATATAAAAATGTTTCTATAAAGTATAAAAGTAAAGCTGATAATTATCGTTTAAGAGCGGTACATCCAGATCATCAATTTTTAGAGAAAACGATAATAGATGAAGGGCGCTATTTGAATGAAAGAGATATTAGAGAAAAATCAAAAGTCCTTGTTATAGGAAGACTGATAAAAGAAGATTTATTTGGAGAAAAACCAGCCTTAAATAAACGAGTTAATCTTAATGGAAGTTCTTTTTTAATTATTGGAGTTTTTTCTGATGAAGGTGGAGATAATGAAGAAAGACAAGCATATATGCCAGTTAGTACTGCACAAATGATGTATGGTAATAACGACTATATCAGCCAAATTAATTTAGGTTACAACCCTAATTTAAGTTTAGATGCTGCTATTGCATTTGGAAACAAAATGGAACGTGATTTACGTAAAAAGATGAACATTCATCCTGATGATCAAAGTGCGCTTTCTGTTAGAAATATGGCAGAAGCAAATAAAGGTGTTGGGCAATTTATGTTTGTTTTATATTTAATTGTAATCTTTGTAGGTTCTGGAACTTTAATTGCTGGAATTATCGGTATTAGTAATATTATGATTTTTGTAATAAAAGAACGTACCAAAGAATTCGGAATTAGAAAAGCCTTAGGTGCAAAACCATCATCAATTGTAGGTATGGTTGTTCAAGAATCTGTTTTAATTACTACAATAGCAGGTTATTTAGGTTTGTCATTAGGTACTTATATTTTAAGTTTTATAGGTGATAGTTTAGAAAAAGATTATTTTATTAAAGACCCAAGCGTAAGTCCAGGTATAGTAATTGGAGCAACCATTGTTTTAATTCTTTCAGGATTAATTGCAGGTTATGTGCCAGCAAAAAGAGCTGCAAATATTAAACCTATAGAAGCCTTAAGAGCAGATTAATTATGAAGTTTTTATTCGATTCAGATACTTGGCAAGAAATTTACGGTAGCATCCGTAAAAATAAGATTAGAACTGTAATTACTATTATTGGTGTTTTATGGGGTATCTTTTTATTAGTTGTTCTTTTAGGAGCTGCTAGAGGAATGGAAAATGGTTTCAACAAAATTTTTGGAAATTTTGCAACAAATAGTGTTTTTGTTTGGACACAATCTACAGATACACCTTTTAAAGGTTTTCAAAAAGGTAGAAGGTTTAATTTAAACACAAATGATATTGATGCTTTAAAATCAGAATATTCAAAAGAAATTAAGCTTTTGGCACCAAGAAACCAAACCAATAACTTAATAACTCATAATTTTAAATCAGGTGATTTTAATGTAAGTGGAGATTATCCTGTATTAGATAAAATTCAGAAAAAGAAATTAATTTATGGACGTTTTTTAAACGAAAATGATATTCTTTCAACAGCAAAAGTTGCTGTAATTTCTGAAGATATGTACAAGCAGTTATTTGATAAAGATGTAATGCCAATAGGTGAGTACATTAAAATAAATGCTATAAATTACAAAGTAATTGGTGTTTATGAACCCTCAAATACTATAAATTTTGATGGAGATGCAGCATATATACCTTTTACAACTTTTAAAAAGGTTTATAATACTGCCAATCAAATTGATTGGATGATGATTACTGCCAATGAAGGTACAGATATAGAGCAAATGGAAAAAGATATTCTTTTAACTTTAAAGAATTTGCATAAAGTACACCCAGAAGATAAAAGAGCGTTTGGTAGCGCAAACTTAGGTAAAGAAATAGGTAAAATAACAGGTTTTTTAACTGGTATGCAATTTCTTACTTGGTTTGTAGGTATTGCCACTTTAATTGCAGGGGTTTTTGCCATTGGAAACATTTTGTTAATAACAGTAAAAGAGCGTACAAAAGAAATCGGAATTAGAAGAGCATTAGGAGCTACACCAAAAAGTATTCGACAGCAAATTATATTAGAATCTGTTTTCTTAACAACAGTAGCAGGAATGTTGGGTATTGTTTTTGGAGCCTTAATTCTATTTTTAATAGATTCTGCTTTCGGACAAGGAGATGATGCAGCATTGGTAAACCCTACAGTAAATATTCCTATTATATTTATAGCATTTACAACATTAGTTATTTTAGGAACTTTAATAGGACTAATTCCTGCACACATGGCAACAATAGTGAAACCAATAGAAGCATTAAGAGAAGAATAAAAAAATCAATCAACAAATCATGAGTAAAAGAGCAAAAATTATTTTAATTGTAATCGCAATATTTTTTATAGCTGCACTTGTTTGGTTCGGTAAAAAGAACAAAAAGAGCATAGTAGAATATGAAACAGAAAAGCCATTCAAAACCACAATTGTTAAAAAAACAGTGGCTACTGGTAAGGTTACACCTTTAGAAGAAATCGAAATTAAACCTCAAATAACAGGAATTATAGATAGAGTTTTATTATTAGAAGGTTCTAAAGTTAAAAAGGGAGATTTAATTGCCACTGTAAGAGTTGTGCCTAATGAGCAATCTTTAATTAGTGCAAAAGGTAGAGTAGATAACATTAGAATACGTTTAAATAATGCTAAAATTTCTTATGATAGAAATAAAAAGCTATTTGAAAAAGGAGTAATTGCAAGATCTGCTTATGAAAATATAGAGCTTACTTACCAACAAGCACAGCAAGATTTAAAAAATGCTCAGAACGATTATTTAATTATTAAAAAAGGTTCAGCTGGTGGAGGTGGAGCAAACACCAATATTATTGCTCAAATGTCTGGAACTATTTTAGAAATTCCTGTAAAAGAAGGAGATCAAGTAATACAATCTAACAACTTTAATGCAGGTACAACTATTGCTTCTATTGCAGATATGAGCAAAATGATTTTTGAAGGTAAAGTAGATGAATCTGAAGTGGGTAAATTAATTACAGGTAGTGATATAGAGGTTTCTATTGGAGCTATAGAAGGCAAAAAATTTCCTGCAAAATTAAATTTTGTTGCGCCAAAAGGAACAGAAGAAAATGGTGCTGTGCAATTTAAAATTAAAGCAGATGTTTCTTTAGATGATAAGTATTTTATTAGAGCTGGTTACAGTGCAAATGCAGATATCGTATTAGAAAAGAAGGACAGTGTTTTATCTATTAAAGAAGCGTTGTTAAAGTTTGATAAAAAAACAGAAGAGCCTTATGTAGAAGTAAAGCAAGCAGATGGTACTTTTAAAAAGGTAACTTTAAAATTAGGTACTTCAGATGGAATAAATGTTGAGATTTTAGAAGGTGTTGGTAAAGATGATGAGATTAAAATTTGGAACAAAGTTTCTAAAAGTGATAAGAAAAAAGAGAACTAAAATTTAATATTATAAATTTATAAAAGAGGCTATCTGAAAAGTATTAAAATCTCTCATTTCGACTGTAATGGAGAAATCTTATTTGCTCAAAATGACAGATAAATTAACTTTTCAGACAGCCTCTTTTTTTACCACCAAACTAAAAAGAATTTTTTAAGCTCTCCATTATTCATTTTCACCCAACAAAGAGGAGAAAATTCTCTTGCCAAATAAGTATTTGAAATTTTTTTAAAACTTTTAAAAGGCAACCAATTCACATTTTTATTCGGAATTATCAACCAATCTTTTTTATTTGGGATGTAAAACTTACAATCTAAAAAATATTCCAATTCTTTTTTATTGATATAAAAACCAGAAATACAATCTTGATTGGTAGTTAATAATTGTAGTTCTTTATTAGAAAAAGGTACAAACAATTGCGCTTTAAAAAATACTTGTTGCTCAATTTTTGAAGCTTCTAAGTGTATAGAATTTAGATAATCAACACATTCTTTAGAGTAGAGAAGAGGTAGTTGTTTGTCTCTTAATTTTGTTAATTTTTCAACCAAAGAGTCTTTTTTATTTGGACCTATAAAGTGTTCTATTTCAGTAGTTCCTATAGCATTATCATACAAGTAAAATTTATAAATAATTTCTAAATGAATTATTTTTTCTACTTTTTTAATGATGCAATCCAATTCACCTAAAGTTCTTTTATCTTTTTGAATTTGAATGTTTTCGCATAAAATTTCGGTATGACTATCTTGTGTTAATTGGAAAGAAACCAAACGTTCAATATACTTTCCTAAACGCAATTTTTCGTTAATATCAATATCAATTTTAGAGAATTTAGGCACCATGTCAAATTGTTGCAAATCATAAACACTATTAGATTTCCACAAACTTGAAGTTTGTAAAAAACCTTCATATCTTTTTTGGACGTCTTTAGTTTTTTGGTGCATCAGAAAACCGAAGTTACAAATCTATTTTGTAAATTGAACTTTTAAATTATTTAAAATGCAAATCGAAAAAAGTACCTTCAAATTTTTAAAAGACTTACATAAAAACAACAATAGAGATTGGTTTGCAGACAATAAACCTACCTATACAAAGGCTTTAAACAATGCTAAAGATGTTTTTGCAGAAATACACCAAAAATTACAAACGCATGACGAAATAGAAAAATCTAAAATGATGCGTATTTACAGAGATGTTCGTTTTTCTCATGACAAAACTCCTTATAAAGCACATTTTGCAAACTCATACTCACGCTTAGGAAAAGAGCTAAGAGGAGGTTATTTTTTAAGAATAAGACCAGGAGAATCTTTTTTAGCTGGTGGTTTTTGGGAACCTAATAAAGAAGACTTATTCAGAATTAGAAAAGAAATAGAACAAGATGCTTCAGAAATTAGAAGTGTTTTAGAAGAAAAAAATTACAAAAAACATTTTGGAGGTAAATTTGAAAGTTTTGGAGAGTTAAAAACAGCTCCAAGAGGTTTTGATAAAGAGCATCCAGATGTAGACTTGTTAAGAAAAAAAGGTTTTATAGCTGTTAAAAACTTTACAGACCAGGAGGTTTTAGCCACAGATTTTATAGACAAAGTAGATGAGAGTTACAAAGCTTTACGTCCGTTTTTTAACTTGTTTAGCGATATTTTAACGACGAATTTAAATGGAGAGTCTATTTTATAATGAGTTTAATTTTTGAGTTAAAAATAAAAGTATCATCCAAAGATATAGATACTTTAAACCACGTAAACAACTTGGTTTATGTAAAATGGATGGATAAAATTGCAAACACACATTGGCTACATTTAACAAAACATAATCCTTTACCACAATATATTTGGGTGGTAATGAGACACGAAATAGATTATTTAAAACAAGCTACTTTGGGTGATGAAATTACTGTAAAAACATGGGTAGGAGAAACAAAAGGAGTAACTTCGGTACGTTTTATGGAGTTTTATAAAAATCATATTTTACTGGTAAAAGCAAAAACAATATGGGTAATGTTAGATGCCAAAACACATAAACCAATTAGAATTAGAGAAAATGTTTTAAAAGTATTACAACCTCTTAAATAAAAGTATCTTTGCAGAAAATTTAGATACAAATGTCAACATTTTCTTCTTTAGGAATCCATAAAGATTACATAAAATCGATTAAAGAAATAGGAATTTCTAAGCCTTCTGAGATTCAAGAAAAAACAATTCCTATTCTATTAAAATCTAAAACTGATTTTATTGGTTTAGCTCAAACAGGAACAGGAAAAACTGCAGCTTTTGGTTTACCTGTTTTGCATCATATAGATGCAAGTTCAGAAAATATACAAGCATTAATTTTATCGCCAACAAGAGAATTGGTACAACAAATAAAAAAGCAATTATTTAAGTTTACAAAATATAGTGAAGAGCGTATTTTTGTAGAAGCTGTTTTTGGTGGAGAAAAGATAGACAGGCAAATGAACAATCTTAAAAGAACCACGCATATTGTTGTAGCAACTCCTGGTAGATTGATAGATTTAATAGAACGTGGAAGCATAGATATTAGTCACGTAAAAACCGTTGTTTTAGATGAGGCTGATGAAATGTTGAGCATGGGTTTTAAACAAGATTTAAATAGAATTTTAAAGTTTACGACAAAGTCTGAAAGAAAAACATGGTTGTTTTCGGCAACAATGCCTGATGAAATAAAAAGAATAGTAAAAACTTATATGGATGCAAATGCACCTAGAATAGAAGTTGATAAAAATTCTTTGGTAAATGCAAACATTCGTCATCATTTTACAAAAACTACTTTAAAAGAAAAAATAGCAGATATTGTTACTTTTCTAGAAAAAAGACAAGACCAAAGAGGAATCATTTTTTGTAGAACTAAAGCTGGAGCACAAAATTTGGCAGCTCAATTAATTGAAGAAGGTTTTTCTACTGCTGCTTTAGAAGGAGATATGCAACAGAAAGAACGAGACAAAGTAATGAGAGCTTTTAAGAAAGAAAATTTACAATATTTAGTTTCTACAGATGTTTCTGCAAGAGGAATTGATGTAAAAGAGTTAGAGTTTGTTATCCATCATCAATTACCAGAACAATTAGAATATTATACCCATAGAAGTGGTAGAACTGCAAGAGCAGGAAAAACTGGGGTTTCAATTGCTTTTATTTTACCTTCAGAATTAGAAAAAATTCATCAAATTCAGAAAGACTTAAATATAAAGTTTACAGAAGTTACTGTGTAAAATGGAATTTATTTATGTATTAGATATATTAGGAACGTTTGCTTTTGCAATTAGTGGTGCTTTAGTGGCTTCTGATAAAAAGTTCGATTTATTTGGAGTCATAATAATAGCTTTTGTAACTGCTGTTGGAGGAGGAATGTTACGTGATGTTTTAATAGATGCACATCCCATTAATTGGATTGGAGATTTAAATTATTTATACACAATTTTTGCAGCAGTAATTCTAACTTTTTTATTTAAAAGTAAAATTGCTCCTTTAAGCAAAACAATGTTTTTGTTTGATACTATTGGTTTAGGTGTTTTTACGTTATTAGGTTTGCAGAAAGGATTGGCCTTTAATTTACATCCTATAGTTGCATTAATTATGGGAATGATTTCTGCAGTTTTTGGCGGTGTTTTACGTGATGTTTTAACCAATAAAGTACCATTAATTTTTGAAAAAGAAATTTATGCTTCTGCTTGTTTGGCTGGTGGAATTAGCTATTTAATTTTAAACTATTTTAACTTGTCAGAAAATTTGATATTTATTATTTCTGCTTCTGTTATAGTAATTATTAGAGTAATATCTGTAAAATATCACTTACAATTACCAAAAATTAAAGATGATTTGTTTGGTAAAATAAAATAAAAGAGACTGTCTTAAAATTTGTCATTTAGACTATAATTTAGAAATCTTATTTGTTCAAAATCAATCACATAGATTTTTCGACAAAGCCTGTCTTGAGCGAATACGAAAGGCTCAAAATGACAGCTAAATTAACTTTTTAGACAGCCTTATTTTTTAAAATAAACTATTTATTTTACATCTTTTAAAAGTTCTTTTACAGAACGTATCAATTGCTGGTCTACTCCATTATCAATTTGACCAGGCATATTTTTTACTTGAATTAATGGGTTTGTTTGGTTGTTTTCCATCCATTCTCCAGCTTTATTTTTAGCACTTACAGGCACAACTCCCCAAGAAGATCCATTTGGTAAACCTTCCCAACCTGCAAAACTACAAGTTCCAGGAACTGGCATTCCTACTGTTTTTCCTATTTTTAAATCTGTGTAACCAGATGCATAGCAATGACCATCAGAATACATACTTTCATTAAAAATAGATAATGTTGGCTTTGTCCATCTGCTTGTTGGCTCTCCACCAACAACCTTAGCTTCTGTTGCATACGTTATAAAAGGAACTCCTGTAAAAAACATTGCCAAATCTGCAACCAAATCTCCACCACCATTAAAACGAGTATCTACTATAACTCCTTTTTTGTCTATATGTTTACCCATCATATCTTGATAAATACTTCTGTAAGGTCCATCACTCATTCCAGGAATGTGAACATAACCTAATTTACCATTACTTAATTTTTCTACTTCTTTTTCGTTAATTTTTACCCATCTGTCATAAAGTAATCTACTTTCAGATCGTAAAGAAATTGGTTTTACAGTAATAGTTTGTGTCTTTTTTGTTTTAGGATCTAAAATTTCTAAAAGCATAAACTTGTTTGCTTTTCTGTTTAAATACTTTGCAACATCTTGGTTTTTATCAATAGTTTTTCCATCTATTTTTTTGATAATCATTCCTGAAGAAATTTTAAATTTTCCTTTATCTAAAGGACCACCTTTTATAATTTCTTCAATACGAATCCCATCGTCTTTAAAATTATAATCCATAAAAATACCTAAAGAAGCAGTTGCATCTGCATTGGAAATACTACCACCTCTATAACTAGATCCAGCATGAGAAACATTTAACTCTCCTAACATTTCCGAAAGCATTTCTGCAAATTCAAAACCATTGCTAATATGTGGTAAATACTTTTGGTATTCTTTTTTCATTTTTTTCCAATTGATACCATGAAAAGTTGGTTCATAAAAAATAGCATTTGTTCTAATCCAAACATGATCAAACATAGCTTGTCTTTCTGCATATTCATCTAATTTTATTTCTCCATTTATTTTAACAGATTCTCTTTTTTTGGAAGCTGGATTTAATTTAGAAATTCTTCCTCCACTTAATAAGTACAAGTTTTTCATTTCTTTATCCCATTCTAAACTACCAAAACCAACATTTAACTTCATAAGCATTTTGGTTTCACGAGTTCGTAAATTTGTGCTCCATAGATTTGAGCGTCCTTCAAAACTAGATAAATAATATAAAAAGTCTCCTTTTTTAGATAAAACTGCATCTCCTAATCTAGAAGAATGTATGGTTAACCTTTTGGTTCTATCTTTCATGTCATCCCAATCAAAAGTAAGTGGTTTTACATCTTTTTTCTTGTCGGTTTTCTTTTTGTCAGTCTGTTTTTTATCTTTTTTCTTAGCGTCTTTTTTATCCTTTTTTTCTTTCTCTTTTCGCTTTTTTTCTGCCTCTTTTACAGCTTTCATTAACTTGTAATCTTCATCACTTAAATTAAATTCATCCCAAGCATCTTGTGTAAAAAACATACTATAAACATCATTTTGAGAACGACCACTTGTTGCGTAAGATTTTAATCCGTTTCTATTGCTAAACCAAAGCATTTGTTTTCCGCCATTTACCCATTTTGGACTAGAATCATAATACCCACTTTCATTTAAGTTTACTCTTTTAGAACCGTCTGCAGCCATTAATAAAACCTCGCTATTGCTTAGTGTTTTGCTCCAGTCTACAAGTAACCATTTGCTATCTGGACTCCATGTAAAATACTTGTCTCCATCTCTCATGTGAAACAAGTCTTTTGGCGTTAATAAAGTGACTTCTTTTTTTGTTTTTACATCTTTAATTTTTAAAGTTCTTCTACCTTCTATAAATGCTATTTTTTTTTCATCAGGAGAATATTGAGCCAAATAATTGTCTGTTTTTGTGTCTATTAAGCTTTCTTCTTTAAGCAATGTTGCAGCATAGAAAAAAGGTTCTTCTTTTCTTACTTTTTCAGTTTTAAAAACACTCCATTTTCCATTTCTTTCACTACTGTAAATTACAGATTTACCTTCTGGCCCCCAAGAAACAAAACGCTCGTTTTCTGGTGTATTTGTTAGTCTTTTTGTAAAAGATTTATCTACAGAAGTTACAAAAACTTCACCTCTAGCTATAAAAGCAATTTCTTTTCCATTTGGAGAAACAGCCATTTCTCTAATTCCGCCATTTAAAGAGATAAATTTATCTGCGTTTTCTTTATCTTGAGTAATGATGTTTACAGATACCTTTTTTGGTTTTTGTCCCTCTCTCATAGTATATAACTCTCCATCATAACCAAAAGAAAGTACACCATTTCCAAAACTTAAAAAACGTACAGGATGCAGTTTAAAAGAAGTTAATTGTTGTGTTTGACTAGGGTTTGCTAAAGACAATTTATGTACATTAAAAGTACCACTTCTTTCACTTAAAAAATAAAGACTTTTTTCATCTGAAGAAAAAACAGGTTGTCTATCTTCTGCATTGTGTGAAGTAATCATTTTATGTTGTTTCTTTTTAGTGTCATAAACCCATAAATCTCTGGTTATTGATGATGTGTGATGCTTCCTCCATTCATTTTCTCCTCCTTTTTTATCATGATAAACCATTGTTTTACCATCTTTAGAATATTGAACATACTCTGCAGGGATGGTTAATAATTGACTCACTTTTCCTGTATTTACAGGAACACTGTACAATTCTGATTGTGATCTATGTGGATATTGTCTGTGATTAGCAGCATCTTGTCTTAACGCACCAAAAACAATTTCTTTATCGTTTGCAGAAAAAGAAAAAGGGGTTTCGTTATTTGAATGAAAAGTTAATCTTGTGGCTTTACCACCATTAGAACTCATTACATAAATATCAAAATTGCCATATCTGTTAGATGCAAATGCAATTTTAGAACCGTCTTTGCTCCAAACTGCTTTATAGTCATGAGCACTATGATAGGTAAGTTGTTGTGCATTTCCACCATTAGCATTTACTTTGTATATATCGCCTTTGTAGGTGAATACAATTTGGGTTCCATCTGGAGAGATAGATGAGTGTCTCATCCATTGTGGATTGCTTTGACCGAAAATTGAAATAGAAATTAAGGATAAGAATAAGGTTAGTTTTTTCATTTGTGTAAAATTTTGCCTAAATTAATATTTTTTAAATTAGAATTTACATAGCAAATTGTTAAAAATATAGATAATATGAGTACATTAATTTTTGAAAATTTAAATGATTTTAAAAAGATGAAAGGGAAGAAGTTACCTACTGGCAATTGGTACTCTATATCTCAAGAAATGATTAATGATTTTGCAAATGCAACCTTAGACAAACAATGGATTCATATTGATGAAAATAAAGCTCAAAAAGAATCTCCTTTTAAGAGCACAATTGCACACGGATTTATGTCTGTTGCTATGATTTCTAAATTATTAGAGGATTTATTTGTGATAAAAAGCTTACAAATGGGACTAAATTATGGCTTGAACAAAGTTCGTTTTCCAAATCCAGTTCCTGTAAATAGTAAATTAAGAATTCTTGCAGAAGTAAAAGAAATAGAAGAATTAAACAATAACGGAATTAAAACTACATTCTCTTGTATTATAGAAATTAAAGGAAAAGAAAAACCTGCTTGTGTTGCTGAATTTATAGCTGCCCTTTTTGAATAAAAAAAGCTGCAAAAAGCAGCTTTTAAAATTAATTTATCTGAAAAATATTATTTTAAAATGCCATCTGCAATACATTTTTTCGAATACCAAATTAAGAAAATACAAACTATAATTATCAATATTGGCATTATATAGCTTGAAACTTCAACTGTAGTTAATAAGTATACTTGTTGTATTGTTGCACAAATTCCAGAAATTAGAAATAAATAATATGCAACTTTCTTTTTTGCAAGTAAGAAGATACATCCTAGAAACCCGCCAAAAACAGCAAGTGCAAAGAGTGCAGTTAACCAAGCAGGATGATCAATTAAAAGTTCTGCTTGTTGTTCTGCAGGTAACTCTGAAATCATTTCTTCGGTTACAAAAGCTTGAAATAAATACGCGCTTACTCCCATAAGATTCCATAAAAGAGCAAGTACACCAATTACCCAAAAGGCTGTACTTGGTTTGTTTGAATTTGTTGTCATAAAATAAAGTTTAGTTAATTGATTTTTTAAAAATACTAAAAAAAGTTGTGAAATTACAAAATGTAAAGTATATTTGTCATTATAATAAATATATTTATCAATTTGTAAAACAAAATAAGATGCCAAAACAATCAATTTGTGAAAGAGAAAGAAGTTATGTAGAAAAAATGAATCAATTTCAATTAAGTAATCAATTTAAAAAAATAGGTTATGTAATTGCTATAGGGAGTTTTCTTTTAATGATTATTAGAAAATATATTGAAGATTCTGAATGGGTAAGACCAATTTTGCAAGGTGTATTATTGGTTGGTTTATTATTAGTTTCTTTGGCAAAAGAAAAAATAGAAGATGAATATGTTGATAGTTTGCGATCACAATCTTACAGAATAGCATTTGTTTTAGTCATTATTTATGCTTTGGTACAGCCTTTTATTAATTATGGAGTTGGACTTTTCTTTGATGAGAAAGAAAAATTAGAGGGCTTTAACTATTTTCAAATACTTTTTTATATGTTAATAGTACAATTAATGGTGTTTTGGCAATTAAAAAGATTGAATAGGTAAGATGAAAAATACTTTAAAAGTACAACGTGCTATTTTAGACTTAACACAAGATGATTTGGCAAAAAAAATAGGAGTTTCTCGTCAAACAATTAATTCTATCGAAAAAAATAGGTACGTACCCTCTACAGTTTTGGCACTAAAACTATCTGCTATTTTTAATATTGCTGTGAATGATTTTTTTACTTTAGAAGAAGATGATTAAACTTTTTACTTATTTAATTTTTGTTTTATTAGCCCTAATTTTCGCTATTTTTATTCAGCTATAGATATAACAGCAGCTTTAAATAATTTGGCTTTTGTTTTAAAGAAAGTATTTTCTAATTCGATTGCTTTTAATTTGGCGTCAATTAATTTTACTTCTCTATAATTTACTAGAAATAATGAGCTTTCGCCTAAGAAAAACTTACGATCTTCTGCTTTAAGTAAAGTTCCATAATCTTTAACAATATCAATTGTTAAACTGTTTTGTGTTGTATAAGATGCTAATTCTTGCTGTATTGCATTTACCTTATTTTTAATGGTTACTTTGGCAACATCACTCTCAAACTTTTTATCTTGTAGTTTAATTTTTGCCAATTTATAATCTCCTCTTTCTTTTCTTAAAAATATTGGTAATTTAAAGTTGATTCCTGCTTTATAATTCTGAGTATTTAAAGAATTTATCTGATTTCTATTTTCAGTCAAAAAATTGTATTGTACATCTAATTTTGGTAACAAATTATTCATCTTTAGTTTTCTATCAATATTTAAACTTTGTATTTTAAACTCTAAAGATTTAATTTTTGGATGATTGTTAATGTCAAAATTGGCGTTGTTAAATAGTGCAATATTAAAGGTGGTATCAATATTACTTAAAGTATTTATATCTGGTATAATATTGTCTTGTAACTCTACAGGAGTATTATCATTTAACCACAGATAGTTAGATAAATCTAAGGATGATTTTATCAATTTAATTCTAGCTTTTTCTAAATTTAATTTTCTGTTATTTAGTGTAATCCCTGCTTCTGTAGTGTCTATAGCAGGTTTTTCTCCTTCTAAAAAAGCCCTTTTTGTTGCTTCAAATCTTATTTTTGCATTGTTTAAAAAATCAGCATAAACACGTTTTTCATTGTACGTCTTTAACCAATTAAAATAGGAGAGTGAAGCATTATAAAGAATTTCATTTACTAGTATTTGTTGATCTTCTTTAGCTTGATTTAAGAAAAATTTGGCTTGTTTTAAAGCAGCCATTCTTTTATTAATTAGCAATCCTTTTAGTAAAGACGCAGAAACTCCTGCAGTGTACAAACCATCTGTTGGCACATTTGCTTCTGGATTTAAAAAAACACCACTATTGTTTTCAAAATTAGCTTTAAACTCTAATCCGTAATAAGTTGGTATTTTAAAAGCGGCATTTAATTTATTGTAATATTCTTTTTCTTTGAATTGTTTTTTATCAAAATCTACTTCAATTTTTGGATCAAAAGCACCTCTCGCTTTTAAGAGTTTCGCTTCACTTTTGTTAATGACAAGATTTGCTTGTTTTACAATTGGATGATAACTTTTTACATAGCCTAAATATTCTGATAAAGTCATGACAGATGCTACTTTATCTTGTGCAAAATAACCGACAGTAAATAATAAAAATGATATTAAAATATATTTTTTCATCTTAAAAATTCTAAATCAAGGATTCTGTATTATTTTTTCTTTTTGTCTGATTTACCTTTGTCAGTAGCTTCTGGTTGATAATAATTTGGAGGGAAGCTGTTTAATTGTCTCCAAAGTTCGAACCAAATAGGTACGTCTTCTAAAAGTGCAATTGTTTTGGCTCCAGATCCTACTCTTATTGCTTCTGGCCAAGCATGATCTTTTTCGTCAGGAGCTAATAAAACTCTATACTTACCATTATCGCTAATAAAATTTTCTATAGCAACTACTTTTGCACCATAAGTTCCGTAAGAAACATTTGGCCAACCAGAAAAGACTATTGCTGGCCAACCATCAAACTGTACACGAACCTTTTCGCCAATATGTAAAAGAGGTAAATCTATGGGTCTTACAAAAGTTTCTACAGCTAAATCGTAATCTTGAGGCATTATACCTACAATATCATCACCAGCTTTAAAAGTACCTCCAATTCCGCCTTTTATAGCTTTATTTATAAAACCATTTTGAGGAGCAGTAATAAACAACAAACTGTTTCGAATACTATAATTACTTCTATTATTTTCTAATTTAGATACTTGTGCTTTGGCATCAAAACCACTAGATTGTGCAGTAAACATATCACTTTGTGCTTTTGAAATTTTATCTGTGTAAGTAGCACCAATTCTTGACAATTCTAACTTTGCATTTAAAATATTATTTCTGCTAGCTAATAATTTATTTTCTTGTGATATTAATTTTGCTTGTGTTGCTTGTAATTTTATACGCTTATCTTCTACATCTTTTACAGCCTTTAAACCTTCTTTCTGTAGAGTTTGAGTTCTGTTGAATTGACTTTCTGCAATTTTAATGTTTGTTTTGGCTGCTTCAAAATCTATACTATCACTTTTTGCCTTTAATTTTGCTTGTAATAGTTTGTTTTTAGTTTGTTCTATCTTTAATTTTTGTTCTTGTTTTAGTGCTTCTATTTGTCTTTTTAATGCCTCTACTTTTCCTTGATATGCATTCACAGAAGATGATTTTGCGTTTATCTGTTCACTTGTTCTTTCTACTAAACGATTGTCAAAGTATTCGCTTTTTATTTCAGAAATTCTTAGAATTGTATCCCCTTTTTTTACAAAATCTCCTTCTCTTACAAACCACTCTTCAATTCTACCAGGAATTTGAGACTGAATGGTTTGTGGTCTTTGATTTGGCGTTAAAGTTGTAACTTGACCTTGACCAGTTATGTTTTGTGTCCAAGGTAAAAAAAGCGTTATAAAGCCAATTATTGCAGCTGCTAACAAAAATTTATTAAAAGCTTTATAATATTCTTTCGTAAAAATTTTTTGACCAGATTTAAACTTTGTTAAATCAACTTTCTTATTTAATTGGTTATTAGATATATTTAGCATAACAAATTATATTATTGATTTAATTTCACCTTTTTCTAGTGTAATTGTTTGATTACATTTAGATCTCCAACTCTTTTTACTACTTACTACAATTAAAGCCCAAGGTCTTTTTGGCGAAGTTAAATAGCTGATGATTTTTATGGTTTCGTCTAAATTAAATTGATCTAAAGGATCTTCTAAAATCATTACTTTTGGTTGCTTAATAATTGCTCTTGCTAAAATTATTTTTTTAGCAATTGTATAAGACATTTGTTTACCTTCTGGATATAAAACTGTGTCTAAACCATTAGTTTGTTCTTTTAAAAACTGAGAAAGTCCAACAATATCTAAGGCTTCAAAGATAATTTCATCATTAACAGTTTTATTTCCAAAAACTAAGTTGTCTCGAATGCTACCTTCAAAAGGTGTTTCATCTGAAAGAGATAAACCTAATTGAGATCGATAATGATTAAGATGCAAACTATTTAATGATAAGTTATTGATGTAAATATTACCAGAAGTTGGTTGGTTAACTCCAGAAATTAAACGCAATAAAGTAGATTTTCCAGCACCACTTTCTCCCATTACTAAAATTCTGCTTTTCGGATTTAGAGTTAAAGAAATATTCTTTATAATATGCTTTTCTCTGTTTTCTACACCATAAGAAACATCATCTAACTCCACAACAATACCCTCTTTAAAAAAAGGACGTTCACCAGTTTGTGGCTCTAGCTCTTTGTCAACTACTTGTCCAATTTTTTCTATTGAGGTTAACACGTCGTAAAAAGATTCTAAACCAATAATTAATTTTTCTACAGACTGTATAACTAAAAGAATAATTATTTCTGCAGCTACAAATTGTCCAATATTCATTTCTTGATTTAACACCAAGGCTCCACCAATTAGTAATAAACTAGCAGTTACAATTACCTTAAAACCAATCATTTGAGAAAATTGTAGAATTAATATCTTAAAATGATTTTCTCTTGCTTCTAGATATTTGTTTACTAAATCATCATTTTTTTCTAGTGCTAAGTTTGTGTTTCCAGATAATTTAAAACTTACTACAGTTCTTGCAACTTCTTGTATCCAGTGTGCAACTTTGTATTTTATTTTAGATTCTACTAAGCTGGTTTCTAAACCTTTTTGAGCAGTAAATTTAAATACAATGTATATTAATAATAAAAGTAAAATTCCAAAAATGATAAAAAATGGATGGTAAAAAGATAATAATATTAACGCAAAAATAATCTGTAATAATGCAGTTGGTACATCAATTAAAATTTTAGATAATCCTTTTTGGATGGTTAAAGTATCAAAAAAACGGTTGGCTAATTCTGGAGGATAATAATTTCTTAATTCCTTCATTTTTATTTTAGGAAAACGATAACTTAATTCAAAAGAAGATCGTGTAAAAATTCTTTGCTGTATGGTTTCAATAATTCTTAATTGCATTAATTGTAAAGCCCCAGAAAAAATAACACCAATAGTAACCATAACAACTAAAACAATCCAAGAAGTAGAAATTTGTGCTCCTTGAATTAAATTAATAATTGCCTGTATTCCTAAAGGAAGAGATAATGCAACAATTCCGCCAAAAATAGCATAGTAAAAAATTTGAAAAATATCTTTTTTTTCTAACCTTAATAAGCCAACAAAACGTTGCCAAGGAGTTAATTGTTTTTGATTCATTAATTTTTTATTTTAATGATTTTTGAGTTAATTGAATAAAAAATTCTGTAGGCGAATCTTCATTTTTACAATTGGTAATAGATGTAAAATGTTCTCTTAAATAGTGCTGATGCAAACCTCCTTCAATAATAGTACTTGCTAAACTTAAAGAAAAAGGATATTTATTGTTTACCATTAAAATCATATCACTTATTCTAGAAATAATTCTTTTATAAATTTCAAAATAACCTTCTTTGTTTTCAGAATCTACTTCTTTGGTTAAGAAAGATTTAGAGCTTTCATTTACAATAATTTTATATAAAATAGTTTCGTTTATATGCGAAAAATTTGTGTCTTCTTTTACGGTTCTTGTAACTATAGTAATTGCTTTTTCTAGTTTTTCATTTGCATCAGAAATACTAAATGTTTCTATAACCAATTGGTATTCTAACCAAGCCCAATACCAAGAAGATAGGTACAATAAAAGCTTGTGCTTGCTCTCAAAATATCTGTATATAGAGCTTTCATTAGAACCAATTTTAGCTCCTAATTTTTTAAAAGTAAAACTTTCAAAACCAATCTCATTAATAAGTAAAATACTATGTTCAACAATCCTTTTTCCTAATTCGGATGTTTCTGGATCTTTGATAAAAATTTTTTGAGGAACAGAAATCTTTAGAACAGATAATAAATTTTTCATGATTACTTTATTTGTTTGCAAATATAATAGTATTACTATTATAAACTAATAGCTTTGCTTAATTTAATATTTTATTAACATTTAATTTAAAGACATAAAAAAAACCTTTCTAGCTAAAGAAAGGCTTAATGTATAAATAATTCAACTCAAAAAAATATTATTCTTTATAAAAATAGACAGCAGAGGCTTTAGATAATGTTGTATTATATGAAGGCGAAATATTACCACCATTATTTATATTATTAAAAGCTAATATTCTACCTCCTCCATTTCCAGCTTCTGCAATAAAAACTGTTTTTGTAGAACTGTCGTAAGCAACATCTACAGGATTTCCCATTAACGTATTTGATCCTGATACTCTAGTTTGTTGTGATACTGCTAAAGTACCTCCATTAGCAACTCCATTAAATTTACTCATAAAATTTTCTATAATATGAAACCCTCCATCACTTTGAGAGTTTCCAGCATCACCAATATCTGTTAAAATCATTGTATTTGTAACTGCATCGTAAGTAATACCATGTGTTCTTACAATACCTTCTATAGCTATTTGTTTAGAGGCACTTAAACTTCCTGTTGTAGTATTGCTTAAAAAGTTAGTATACACTGCTAGTTCATTTGTAGTATCTGCAATTGCATATAAATCATTTCCAATAAAAACAATTCCCCATAATTTTATAGCTGTTGTTATTGTGTTTCTTAGCGTAAATTTATCTCCATTTTTAGTATAAATAAATAATTTACCATCTTTAGTAGCAGCATTACCATCTGCGTCTGCATTATCTGCAACTACATACATGTTTCCATTTACGGCTAATTCTCTTGGGCTTTTCATATCTAAACTACCAACAACACTAGCTGTTACGTTTGCAGAAATTGCAGAAGAAGTTAAAGTTACTCCTGTATAACCTTCTAAACCAAAAGTGGTTCTAGAAGATTGTACTACCAAATCTTCATTACCATTATAATAGATACCATCTGCAGCAGTAGTTGTAGTTGTTAAAGTAGATTTTGTTACTGCATTTAAATTGTTAACATTATAAATGTTTACATTACCATCAGAATTATTAGATGTAAATAGTAGTTTGGTGTTTAGCTCTGCAGAAACATTATTGTCACTATTAGAACACGAAGTAAACCCGATTATTGAAGCACAAACAAGTGCCATTATTTTAATTTTTTTCATAATTTATATTAATTTTAGTTTTCAGATATATTTACGAGAGATATGTTACTTCGGTTTTTTTAAATTAAAATTTTAACACTTTTTAACATTTAGGGTTTATGTGTAATAATGATTTTGGAAAAATCTAAATTTGTAGTATATTTGCAGCACTAAGAAAGAATACACTTCACTCACTACACTAGTTAGCTTTAGTTTTATTTTCCAGTTAGGTATTTTATCTTATCAGACATATTAATTTAATACTCTTATATTTTTAATGGCAAAATCGCAACAGACATTTAGTAAAAGTGAAAAAGAAAAAAAACGTTTAAAAAAGCGTGAAGACAAGCGTAAAAAAATGGAAGCTAGAAAAGCTGAAAAAGAAGAAAATGGAGGTACAGGAATCCAGTTTGCTTACGTAGATCATAATGGAAATTTAACTGATACACCTCCAGATCCAGAATTAAAAGTAGAATATGAATTGGAAGATATTCAAATTTCTACAACAAAAAAAGAAGACTTGCCAGAAGTAGATCCTGTAAGAAAAGGTAAAGTATCATTTTTTGATACTTCTAAAGGTTTTGGATTTATTATCGATACAGAAAATAACGAAAAATATTTTACGCACGTTAGTGGTTTAATTGATGAAATTGCAGAGAATGATAAAGTTTCTTTTGAGTTAGAAAAAGGAATGCGTGGAATGAATGCTGTTAAAGTGACAAAGATTTAATCTTTTAAATACATAATATTGTAAAATCCTTCTTTTTAGAAGGATTTTTTTTGATATCAATAAAAGGTTTTCTCAACTTAAACCTTACATATTTATTTAGTCTAACTACCTAAATAAATGTAATTTTGCAAACCTAAAATTACTTAAAAACCAGGTTTCAATGGAATTTAAAAAATGGATATTTTCATCAGTATTACTAATTATAACTCAGTTTGCAACAGCCCAGTTAACAGGAAAAGTAATAGAAGCAGCTGAAAATTATCCTTTAGAATATGCAACAGTAGCTTTATATAAAACGAGTAATAAAAAACTTGTATCTGGCGTAGTTACTAATAATGATGGGCGATTTAGTATTGATAATATAAAACCAGGAAACTATTATTTAGAAACTTCTTTTATTGGTTTTCAGCCTAAACAAATTACATCGATTATCATCAATAAAAAAGGAGAAAAAAAAGATGTAGGAATTATAAAACTAGTTTTAGGTACTGGTAATCAGTTAGATGAAATTACCATCAAATCTGAAAGAAGTACTGTTTTACATAAAATTGATAGACAAGTTTTTGATACAAAAAAATACCAAAGTACGGTTGGTGGAAATGCAATAGATGTTGTTAAAAATTTGCCATCTGTTACCATAGATGGTTTAGGTGATATAAGTGTTAGAGGTAGTAAAGGTTTTACAATTTTAATAAATGGTAAACCCACACAAGGAGATACAAGTTCAATATTAGCACAATTACCTGCAAATGCTTTAGAAACTATTGAATTGATTACAGCTCCATCTGCAAAATACGACCCAGAAGGAAAAGGTGGTATTTTAAACATCATCACTAAAAAAGGGGCTATTGATGGTACTTTTGCACAAATTAATTTGCGTGGTGGATTCCCATCTATAGAAGATTATGACACCCAAGTTGCAGCAAAAAGATTTGGTTTAGATGCAACTCTTAATAAAAGATCAGGAAAATGGAATTTTTCTGTAGGAGCAAGCTACCAAAGAAATGATAAAACAGGTAGGAGAGAAGGAGATATGTTTATTATAAATACTCCAGAAAACAAAACAACTTTTTTGCCTTCTGATGGTGAGCGTAGTTTTGATGAAATTACTTATAATGGACGTTTTAATATAGATTTTACCCCAAATGATAAAGATGCTTTTACGCTTGGTTTTTTTGCAGGAAAACGTACCAAAGAACGTTTAGCAGATATTGTGTATAATAATTCTGCAGTTTCTCCAATTGACAGCAATAATAAATTATATGATTTTACATATTTCAACCATAATTTAAGAGTTAGAAAAGGAGATTTTGCTTTAGGAAGCTTTGATTATAGTCATAAATTTGATGATGCTTCTAAATTATCTACATCAATTTTATATGAATACACCTTTTTAGGAGGTCCAACAGAGAATGATAATTTAGGTGAGCCTAATAGAAATATTGTTTATCAGCGAGAATTTAATACAAATGATAATCCTTTATATGGAACACGTTTTAATTTAGATTATCAATGGAAACCCTTTTCATTTGGGACTTTAGAAACTGGTTATCAATTTAGAAACTTAGACCATACAGGAAAATTTGTTTATGAAAGAGATGGTTTTTTAGTGCCAGAATTTTCGAGTGATGTAAGTTTAAAAAGAGTCATTCACTCTGGATATGCGCAAGTTTCTGGGGCTAAAAATAAATGGAATTACAATGCTGGAGTTCGTTTAGAAGCTATGGATAGAGCATACAAAGAAACATTAAGAAGTAATAATATAGAAAATGTTTACAATTTAGATTTTGTAAAATTATTTCCATCTGCATCAATACAATACAAAGTTGATGATAAAACCAATATCAAAGCTGCATACAGTAAAAGAGTAGAAAGAACGACTACTTTTAAAATGAACAGTTTTGCAGAACGTGAACATTCTGAGGTTTTTGAACAAGGTGATAATACTTTGCAACCAGAATTTATAGATTTGGTAGAGTTAGGCATCACTAAAAAATTAAAAGGAGGAAATGCAGTATATGCAACTGCCTATTTTAGGCATGTAGATAACGTTATCAATCGTGTAAATACGTTGGCATATCAACAAAATGGAGCAGTAATAGATAGTATTATCAACAGAGTATATTCTAATGTTGGTAAAAGTAATGCTATAGGTTTGGAAATTGGTGCCACTTTAAAACCAACAAAAAGTTGGACAAATTTTATTGGTGTAAATGTGTATAATTATGCTATTGATGGTGTTTTAAACTTTAGACATAGAGATGGAGTAGAGCGCAATTACAATATCGATACGAATTCTATGATTTACTCAATCAATTTAAACTCAACCTATAATTTTTGGCAAAACGCTTCAGTACAATTTACGTTTAATTACTTGTCTGATAGAGTTACAGCAATGGGTGAAGATTCTCGTTTTTACTCGCCAAATCTTACCTTTAGAAAAAAGTTGTTGGATGATAGGTTAACAGCCACTTTGCAATGGCAAAATATAGATATGGGCTTATTTAAAACAAACGAACAAAGAATTACAACCTCAAGACCCAACCAATTTTTTACAACTACAAACTACGTATATGAGGTAGATATGATTACGTTAAACCTGTCTTATACGTTTAATGCTGCTAAAAATAAATCGAAGTTTATAGATAGTGAATTTGGTAAGCGTGAGTTTTAGTCAAAATAAGATTACTAAAATTAGAAAATCCTTCAAGTTTTAACCTGAAGGATTTTTTTATGTCTTGTATTTTTTTCTCTTTTCTAAAAAACTACAAATTATAAAACTCCATACTCTCAACAATCAAGTTTTCAGGAACTTTACAATCTAATTTAAAATCTTCGTAATCGTTTAAAAGTACAAAATTTACTTGTCCGTTTACATTTTTCTTATCATGTTTAAGCAATTCAATAATAGCAGAAAAATCTTCTTTTAATAAAATTGTCCTTTTATAAATTGATAAAATCACTTCTTTAACTTCACTTACTTTTTCAGTCGGAAAACCTAATAATTTAGAAGATATGTAACTCTCGCAAACCATTCCAATAGCAATCGCTTCACCATGAGTTAAGTTTTCTTTGTCTTCAGACTCTAAGTAAAAAGATTCTATTGCATGCCCTAAAGTATGCCCAAAATTTAAAATTTTACGTAAACTTTGCTCTTTAGGATCTTGTAAAACAACTTCGTTTTTTATTTCAATAGAACGAAATATTAAATCACTAATTTTTAAACCTTTATTATTCTTTATTTCGTTGAATAATTTTGTGTCATAAGTAATTCCGTATTTAATAATTTCTGCGGTTCCAGACTTAATTTCTCTTTCTTCAACAGTATTTAAATAAGCAGCATCTACAATTACCATTTCAGGATTTGCAAACAAACCAATCTGGTTTTTTAAAACACCCAAATCTACACCAGTTTTTCCACCAACAGAAGCATCTACCATAGATAATAAAGTAGTAGGAATATTTACAAAATCAATTCCGCGTTTAAAACAACTTGCAACAAACCCACCTAAATCTGTAATAACACCACCACCTAAAGTAATTAATAAGCTTTTTCTGTCTCCTCCCAACTCTGTAATTGCGTTCCAAACACCAATACAAGTTTCAATATTTTTATTAATTTCTCCAGACTCAATTTCAATCACTTCAATACGTTTATCAGTATCAAAATTTGGAATAAATTTGGGGTAACAATGCTCAAAAGTGTTCTCATCAACCAAAATAAATACGGTAGAATAGTTGTTTGTTGCCACTAAATTAGAAAGTGCATTATAGCCTTTCTCTTGAAAATGAACAGGATACGTAACTGCTTGAATAGATTCCATTGATAAATAATTGAGTTTGCAAATTAAATAGAAATTATTCAATTATTACTATTCTATAGCTATATTTGTTTTGACTAAAATACTGTTTTATGAACCTTTTTGACAATACAGAAGTTGCTTTTGCACTAAAATCAGATTCACAATTAGAACGCGCTTATTTTTTGTTTAAAATGATACAAAACGAGCCAATGGTTCGTATTGGTTCTGCTGTAACTAACTTTGCATTAAAAGTGCATTTGCCAGTAGAAGGTTTAATACGATCTACGGTTTTTGATCATTTTTGTGGTGGAGTTACAGAAGAAGATTGCTTGCCTATTATAGATAATATGTACAAAAAAGGCAATGTGCATAGTGTTTTAGATTACTCTGTAGAAGGTAAAGACCAAGAAATAAGTTTTGATGGCGCTTTAGAAAAAATATTAAAAATTGTTGATTTCTGCGAAGAAAAAAAATCCATTCCTTATGCAGTTTTTAAGCCCACTGGTTTTGGACGTTTTGCATTGTATCAAAAAATATCAGAAGGAAAAGAATTATCTCAAGAGGAAAAAGAAGAATGGGGCAGAGTAGAAGCACGTTATCATAAAGTATGCAAAGTAGCAGTTAAAAAAGACGTTCCATTATTAATTGATGCAGAAGAAAGTTGGATGCAAGATGCAGCAGATGATTTAATTGAAAGCTTAATGGAAACCTATAATAAAGACAAAGCCATTGTTTTTAATACACTGCAAATGTATAGACATGACAGAATGGATTATTTAAAAGCATTATACAAAAGAGCTTCAGAAAAAGGTTTTCATATTGGGATGAAAGTTGTAAGAGGTGCTTATATGGAAAAAGAGCGAGAAAGAGCAGCAGAAAAAGGATATCCATCTCCTATTTGCAAAAATAAAAAAGCCACAGATATTAACTATGACAAAGCCATAGAGTTTATAATGGAACACCCTAAAATGGCACTTTTTGCAGGAACTCATAATGAAGAAAGTTCTTATTTATTGATGGATTTAGCTAAAAAATACGAAATTGATAAAAATGACAATAGACTCTGGTTTGGACAATTATTTGGAATGAGTGATCACATTAGTTATAATTTAGCAAACCAAGGTTACAATGTTGCCAAATACCTTCCTTTTGGTCCAGTAAGAGATGTGATGCCATATTTAATAAGAAGAGCAGAAGAAAACACATCTGTAGCAGGTCAAACCAGTAGAGAACTAAATCTTTTAAAAACAGAGCGAAAACGCAGAAAATTATAATGAAAACTGTAGAAGAAATTAAAATATTACTTCATAAAAACAAATTGAGACTGTATCAAGAACTATCTCAAAGTAAAGAAGCAATGCGATTAATTACCAAATCTACACACACAAACTTAACAGCAGAAGAAAAAGAAAAAATTAAAGTTCAGTTGTTAGACATTTGCAAATCTATACCAGCTTTGGCCGTTTTTTTATTACCAGGAGGCGCATTATTACTGCCTCTTCTAATTAAATTAATTCCAGATATTTTGCCTTCTTCTTTTAGAGAAGATCCTTTAGAAAAATAATTTGGGCGTTACCAAGCTAAAAAAAAGCTTGGTCGTGCTTTCATTACTCGCTTTTCGCAAAAAAGCGAAAGAGCTCAAACATGCCATTCAATCACTAACGCACTTGTTTATCAAAACCATTAATTTTTAAGCGTAAAGAAAATCAACATTATCTATGGCTCTTTATCTTCATCTTAAAAATAATCAATCATAATTCACATAAATCACATAGAAACAACTACTTTTGCACGAAATTTAAGAAATTACAAATGCAATCCATTAGAAACATCGCAATTATTGCACACGTTGACCACGGAAAAACAACGTTAGTAGATAAAATTATAGATCAAGCCAAAATTTTAGACGATCGTAAAGAACGTAAAGATTTATTGTTAGATAACAACGATTTAGAACGAGAAAGAGGTATTACAATCCTTTCTAAAAATGTATCTGTAAATTATAAAGGTGTTAAAATTAACGTAATAGACACTCCTGGTCACGCAGATTTTGGAGGAGAAGTAGAGCGTGTTTTAAAAATGGCAGATGGTGTTTTATTATTAGTAGATGCTTTTGAGGGGCCAATGCCACAAACACGTTTTGTTTTAGGTAAAGCAATAGAATTAGGTTTAACACCAATTGTTGTTGTAAACAAGGTAGATAAAGAAAATTGTACACCAGATTTAGTACACGAAAAAGTTTTTGATTTAATGTTTGCTTTAGATGCAACAGAAGATCAATTAGACTTTACCACAATTTATGGTTCTGCTAAAAATGGTTGGATGTCTACAGATTGGAAAGACGAAAAAGACAATATTGTAGATTTATTAGATGCTGTAATTGAGTCTATACCAGAAGCACCTTACAGAGAAGGATCTCCACAAATGCAAATTACATCATTAGATTTTTCTGCGTTTACAGGTAGAATTGCAATTGGTCGTGTTTTTAGAGGAGACTTAGAAATTGGGAAAGACTACATGCTAATGAAAGCAGATGGTTCTACAAAAAAAGTAAGAATTAAAGAATTACATGTTTTTGAAGGAATGGGTAAAGCTTCTGTAGAGAAGGTTCGTTCTGGAGATATTTGCGCAATTACAGGTATAGAAGGTTTTGAGATTGGAGATACTATTGCAGATTTAGAAAATCCAGAAGCATTACCAAGAATAGAAGTAGACCAACCAACAATGAGTATGTTGTTTACCATTAACAACTCACCATTTTTTGGTAAAGAAGGTAAGTTTGTAACTTCTCGTCATTTGCGTGACAGATTGTTCAAAGAAATGGAGAAAAACTTAGCATTAAGAGTAGATACAACAGATTCTGAAGATAAATTTAACGTTTTCGGACGTGGAGTTTTACATTTATCAGTATTGATAGAAACGATGCGTAGAGAAGGCTATGAGTTACAAGTTGGACGTCCACAGGTAATTATAAAAGAGATAGATGGTGTAAAATCAGAACCTTACGAAACTTTATCTATAGATGTGCCAGAAGAAAATGCCTCAAAAGCAATTAACTTAGTTTCTTTAAGAAAAGGAGATTTGTTAGTAATGGAACCAAAAGGAGATTTACAACATTTAGAGTTTACAATTCCATCTAGAGGATTAATAGGTTTACGTAACAAAATTTTAACTGCAACTGCAGGTACAGCTATTATAAATCACCGTTTTTCTGAGTATGGACCTTTTAAAGGTGAGTTTACAGAAGATATTAAAGGTGCCATTGTTTCTTCTGCAGCTGGTAAAGCTACTGCTTATGCAATTGATAGATTACAAGACAGAGGCCGTTTTTTTATAGATCCAAACCAAGATATTTATATTGGTCAAGTTGTTGGAGAAAACAGCAAGGATACAGATATGGGAGTGAATTTAATTAAAGGAAAAAAATTAACCAACGTTCGTTCTTCTGGAACAGATGACAGTGTTAAAATCGCTCCAAAAATTGATTTCTCTTTAGAAGAATGTATGGAGTACATAAAAGTAGATGAATACTTAGAAGTTACTCCAGCAAGTTTACGTATGCGTAAAATTTCTTTTAGACCATAATTTTTTTCTTCCTTTTGGAGAAATCTTACATAAAATAAAAAGAGGCTGTCTAAAAAGTAGTTAAGTATGTCAAGCTGAGCTTGTCGAATTTTTATAATTCATTGATTATCATTTATATTTCGACAAAGTCTATCTTGAGCAAAGACAAAAGGCTCAATATGAAAAGTAGTTAATTTTTTGACTTTTCAGACAGCCTCTTTTTTGTAAAGAATATCAAACCAAATATTGGGCCAATAGCTAGAATCATGTAAACAAAATAAGAGTTGGTATGGTTTGTTAAATTACTCAATATTTGAATGCTGATAATTGTAATTGCAAAACCAATACAATTTACAATAGTTAAAGCAGTTCCTTTATCTTTAGAGGGTGCATTTTGAGCAACTAAAGTGGAAAACAATGGTGAATCTGCAATGACAACCATTCCCCAAAAAATCAAGAAAATTATAAAAAGAATTTCAGAATTTACATAAAATAAAAATGGACTTATCAAGCAACAAAAACAAGACAATAGTAAAGAACTAAAAGCTATTTTTTTCGGTGTGTATTTTTCAGATAAAAAACCTGCTAGTACACATGCAAATGCACCAATTCCTATAATGCAAAATGATAGTAAAGGAATATTAAATTTTACATCTTTGTGCGTATTTTGATAAATTTGTAAAAGCATGGGAGTAAAAGTCCAAAAAGCATATAACTCCCACATGTGACCAAAATAACCAAAAGCAGCTTTTTGAAAAGGCTTATTTTTAAAAACAGCATAACAAGCCATTAAATTCAATCCTTTACTTTTTTTTCTATATGGACCATCTTTTACAAAAAATAGCATTAACAAGCCACCAAAGCATGATAAAAAAGAGGTTATAGCAATTACATTCTGCCAATCAAAACGTTGCATTAAATCTTTTAGTAAGTGAGGTAAAGCTGTTCCTAAAACTAAAGCACCCACTAAAAACCCTAAAGATTTGCCTAACCCTTTTTCATAATAATCTGAAGCTATTTTCATCCCTACAGGATAAATTCCTGCTAAGAAAAAACCAGTAAAAAAACGTAAGCTTATTAAACTGGATAAAGTTTGATTTTCAAACAGTATAGTCGCATTAAAAAGTGCACCTAAAAATGCGCTTATAAAAAATACTTTTGATGGTGAAAAACGATCAACAATTGTAAATAATGCAAAAGCTAACGTTCCAAAAATAAAGCCAAATTGTACAGCAGATGTTAAATGACCTAGAGCACTAAGATTTAAATTATAATTAGAAACTAAATCATTCATGACTCCATTTCCAGCAAACCATAAAGAAGTGCAACAAAATTGTGAAACAACAATTATAGGAAGTATAAATTTAGATTTTTTCATAAACAAAACGAAAGTACCAAAAAGCATTCAATAATCAGTAGAAATTATTTTGCAACTTCATTAGTTTGGCTATCTTTGAGAAGATGAAAAAAGTCAAAATTATAGAATGTCCTAGAGATGCAATGCAAGGCATAAAATCTCATTTTATTGCTACAGAAAAAAAGGCATTGTATATCAATTCATTACTAAAAGTAGGTTTTGATACGATTGATTTTGGCAGTTTTGTTTCGCCTAAAGCAATTCCGCAAATGCGAGATACAGCTGCTGTTTTATCAAAGTTAGATTTGTCTAAAACACAAAGTAAATTATTGGCAATTATAGCCAATGTAAGAGGCGCAAATGATGCTGCACAGTTTGAAGAAATTGATTATTTAGGCTATCCTTTTTCGATTTCCGAAAACTTTCAAATGCGAAATACACATAAAACTATTGCAGAATCTATAGAAACATTAGAAGAAATTTTAAATATTGCAGATAAAACGAATAAAGAGGTAGTTGCTTATTTGTCTATGGGATTTGGAAATCCGTATGGAGATCCTTGGAATGTTGATATTGTTGGAAAATGGACAGAAAAATTAGCTAAAATGGGTGTGAAAATATTATCACTTTCAGATACTATTGGGAGTTCTACACCAGAAATAATTGGTTATCTATTTTCAAATTTAATTCCAAAATATCCAAATATCGAGTTTGGAGCACATTTGCACACAACACCAGACAAATGGCATGAAAAAGTAGATACCGCTTTTAAGGCTGGTTGTAATCGTTTTGATGGAGCTATAAAAGGCTATGGAGGTTGTCCTATGGCTAAAGACGAATTGACTGGAAATATGCCCACAGAAAAACTAGTCAGTTATTTTACTGCACAAAAAGCAGATACAAATATAAAACCTATGAGTTTTGAGAGTGCTTATAATAAGACTTTAGAGGTTTTTATTTAATAGAAAAAGAAGTTTAGAAAGTTTTTAAAGTGTTTTTAAATCATCTTAAAGTCATAAAATAAAATGAAATTTACAAAATTACTATTATTCATTTTTTCAATTTTAATATTATCATCTTGTAATAAAAATGACAACAAAATAGAATTCACTTTTTTACAAATAAACGACGTTTATGAAATTGCTCCAATTCAAGCAGGAAAGTATGGAGGAATGGCTAGAGTAGAAAAGGTACATCAAGAACTGTTAAAAGAAAATCCGAATACAATGCTTTTTATGGCAGGCGATTTTTTAAATCCGTCTTTGTTAGGAACTCTAAAAGTTGATGGAGAAAGAGTTCGTGGAAAACAAATGATAAAAGTTATGAATGCTATGAATTTCGATTTGGTTGCATTCGGAAATCATGAATTCGATCTATCACAAAAAGATTTACAAAAAAGACTGAATGAAAGTACGTTTCCTTGGATTTCTGCCAATGTAAAATTAAAAACAAAAGAAACAGCTATTCCTTTTTACAAAGAAAGAAATGGACAAAAAGAGCCAGTTGCAGAAACGTACATCAAAGAACTTTCTGATGCAGATGGCACAAAAATTAAGATTGGTTTTATTAGTGTTTGCATACCTTCAAACCCTAAAGATTATGTAGAGTATGGAAATATGTTTGTAAAAGCAAGAGCATCTTATGCAGCTATTAAAGATTCTGTTGATGTTGTGTTTGGGCTAACACACGTTAAAATTGCCAACGATAAAAGAATTGCCAAGTTAATACCCAATTTACCTTTAATTATGGGAGGTCATGAACATACAAATATGAAACATAAAGTAGGCAATGTAATTATAACCAAAGCAGATGCCAACGCAAAAACAGCCTATATTCACAGAATTTCTTATGATAAAAGCACTAAAAAAACAGTTATAAATTCAGAATTAAAAGAAATTAATGCTGCAATCGTTGCTGACGATAATGTAGGTAAAATTGTAGAAAAATGGCAGCAAATTTTAGATGATAAAATTAAAGATGTTATAGACAATCCTTCAGAAATTATATACAATACAAAAATACCTTTAGATGGGAGAGATACACCTATTAGAAGCACTCAAACCAATTTAGGGCAAATCATTACAAGAGCTATGTCTTTTGCTTACAATGATAAAGTTGATGCAGCTTTGGTAAATGGTGGTTCTATTAGAATTGACGACCAATTAAGAGGAAACATTACTCCTGTAGATATTTTTAGAGTATTACCTTATGGAGGAGATATTGTAAAAGTAGCAATAAAAGGAAGATTGTTAAAAAGAGTACTTGATTATGGAAAATTAGCAAAAGGAACAGGAGCTTATTTGCACAGGCATAATATAGAAGAGAAAAACAAAATTTGGTTGATAAAAGGCAAACCCATCAACCTAAAAAAAACATATACTATTGCGTTTTCAGATTACCTTTTAAAAGGTTTTGATATTCCTTTTCTGTCAGATAAAAACAGAGAAGTTCTTTCTGTATATCACCCAAAACAAGATGAATTGGCAATCGATATTCGAAAAGTAGTCGTTGCATATTTACAAACTTTATAATTATCTAATTGATTATTAGTAATTTATTTTAAAATATTATTTTTATTTAAATTAAATCTAAATAAACTTTGTAAAACTCAATTTCAGTTTTATATTTGCACTCGTAAATAAAAGTTATTTAAAATCAATCTAAATAAAAATGAAAAAAGTAATTCTATCTCTAGCAATTGTATCAATTTTAATGTCCTGCAACAAAAATGATAATGATTCTCCTGTAACTCAAGCCCCAAAATCATATTCTTTTGAAAGAAATGGTCAATCTTCTGTAAGTTTTGACGGACAAACTACCAGAATTCAAATGGGTAACGAATTTGTTAGCGCTTTAAAAGATCCAACAAAAACTGAAGCAGATTTAGACGGAATGTTTACCAATACTGGTGATAAATTCTCCAATGCAGCTTTAAATAGTTCTTCGAAAAATATTAGAAGTAAAACAGCAGCTTCAACAGATTTTTATGCTGCAAATACAACAGATGCAACTGCAATAAAAGCAGAATTTGATTCTTGGATTGCAAACCAAGTAAATGATGTTTTTCCAAATTGGAATGTAGATGCTAAAGCAGGAACTGCTGGTAAAATTCAAGAAGCTGGAGGTGGTTCTACAAGATATGTAAATGCAAAAGGTTTAGAATACAACCAAGCTATTAACAAAGGTTTAATAGGTGCACTTATGGTAGACCAAATTTTAAACAATTATTTAAGTCCTGCAGTTTTAGACGCAGCTAGCAATAGAGCAGATAATGATGCTGGTACTGCTGCAAGTGGAAAAAACTATACCAATATGGAGCACAAATGGGATGAAGCTTTTGGTTATTTATACGGAAATGAAGCAGATGCTGCATCTCCAGTTTTAAATAAAGATAGTTTTTTAAATAAGTACTTAAGTAGAGTAGAAAGTGATACAGATTTTGCAGGAATTGCATCAGATATTTATAATGCTTTTAAATTAGGAAGAGCTGCTATTGTTAACAAAGATTACGCAACAAGAGATGCACAAGCAGAAATTTTAAAAGAAAAGATTTCTGAAATTATTGCAATAAGAGCAGTCTATTACTTACAACAAGGTAAAGCATCTTTAGCAACTAATAAAGCAGCAGCTTTCCATGATTTATCTGAAGGTTTTGGGTTTATCTATAGTTTACAATTTACAAGAAAACCAAACTCTACTGTTCCTTACTTTACAAAATCAGAAGTAGATGGTTTTATTAGCACATTAACAGCTGGTAATGGTTTTTGGGATGTTTCAATAGCAACTTTAGATGAAATGTCTACTAAAATAGCTGCAAGATTTAACTTTACAGTTGCGCAAGCTGGGAGTTAATTATTAAAATATTCATAGCAAAAAGCAATTCTAATTCATTGCTTTTTGCTATTTTTGTATCTTTATTTAGAATAAATAGAAATAAGATGTTTAAAAAAATTAGTTTACTTTTTGTAGCTGTAATTATTTTTAATTCCTGTAGTTCTGGAGAAGAAGGTAAGGTTGAGGTTAAAGATAATTTTGATAGAAAAATAATGCTTGCACATATAGCAGATAACATTATTACTCCTTCTTATGATGATTTTGCCAGCAAAATGGAATCTTTAAAATCTATTGGAGATACGTTTACAAACAATCCTACACAAACAACATTAGAAGATCTAAGAGTAGCTTGGTTAGAAGCTTACAAAAAGTGGCAATATGTAGAAATGTATAATATTGGCAGAGCAGAAGAAATTCAATATTCTTTCTTTATGAATGTATATCCGTTAACTGTTGCAGATGTAGAAAGTAATATTTCTTCAGGAAGTTACGATTTAAATAGTGCTAACAATCATGATGCACAAGGTTTTCCTGCTTTAGACTATTTATTGTATGGTGTTGGTGATAATGATAACGAGATTTTAGCAAAATTTACTACTGCAACTAACAACGATAATTACAAAAAGTATTTAACAGATGTTTTAAACCAAATGAACAACTTAACCAAAGATGTTGTAACTAAATTTAAAGCAGATAGAAATACGTTTGTTAATAGTACTACAAATACAGTAACAAGTTCTGTAAATAAATTGATAAACGATTATATTTTTTATTACGAAAAAGGGTTAAGAGCCAATAAATTTGGAATTCCTGCAGGTGTGTTTTCAACAACAGCTTTACCAGAAAAAATAGAAGCAGTATATAGAAAAGACATTTCTAAAACATTAGCATTAGAAGCATTAATAGCTGTTGAGAACCTTTTTAAAGGTACTTATACAGGAAGCTCAAGTACAAATAGGAGTAGTTTTAAAGATTATCTAATAGCCTTAGATAGACAAGATTTAGTGGTTAAAATTCAAAATCAATTTGCTGCAGCTAAAACAGAAATTAATGGTTTAAATGTAAATTTTAATACTCAAATAACTACAGATAATACTAAAATGCTAAAAACTTATGACGAACTACAAAAGGCAGTTGTACTTTTAAAAGTAGATATGTTACAAGCATTTAACATTAGTGTAGATTATGTTGATGCTGATGGCGATTAAAAACCAAAATATAATTTAAATAAAAACCTGAATTTTTATTGAGTTATCAATAGGTATTCAGGTTTTTTTATTTCAATGAAACTATTCAATTATAATTTTAATCATCAAACCAATTCAGCTCCATTAGCAGTTTTTCGCATATTTTTTGGTGTAATGATGTTGTTGAGTATTATCCGTTTTTGGGCAAATGGTTGGATAGAAAAGTTATACATATTACCCAAATTTCATTTTTCTTATTATGGTTTTAGTTGGATAAAACCACTGGGTAATTACACGTATTTATTTTTTATAATTTGTGGTTTGGCAGCATTATGTATTGCTTTAGGGTACAAATATAAAATTGCTATTATCACTTTTTTTCTATCATTTACTTATATAGAATTGATGGATAAAACTACCTATTTAAATCATTACTACTTTATTTCTATTCTAAGTTTTCTATTGATTTTTTTACCAGCCAACAAAAGATTTTCTTTAGATGCTTATCAACAAAAAGAAGAATACCAAAACATTCCTAAATGGACTATTGATAGTCTTAAATTACTTTTAGGAATCGTTTATTTTTACGCAGGTTTGGCTAAAGTAAATTCAGATTGGTTGTTTAGAGCACAACCTCTAAAAATTTGGTTGCCATCTAAATATGATATTCCATTTATTGGAGAAAATTTAATGCAACAAGAGTGGTTCCATTTTGCAATGAGTTGTTCTGGAATGATTTATGATTTGGCAATTCCATTTTTACTGCTTTACAAAAGAACACGTTTTGTAGCATTTTTATTAGTAGTTTTCTTCCATATTTTTACACGAGTACTTTTTCCAATTGGGATGTTCCCCTATATTATGATTGTTTCTGCATTAATTTTTTTCGACGCCAATTTTCATCAAAAAATAATAAATTTTATTAAAAAATATATACTGAATGTCAGTTCGAGTGATTTTGAGGAACAAAAAATAGTATCGAGAACTTCTATAATTACTCAGAAGAATTATTTTTTTTCAAAAAGAAAAAAACAAATTACTTTAACAATAATCGCTGTTTTTTTTACAATTCAATTACTATTTCCTTGGCGATATTTATTATATCCAGGAGAATTATTCTGGACAGAAGAAGGGTATCGTTTTTCTTGGAGAGTAATGTTAATGGAAAAAGCAGGAAGTACCAATTTTAAAATTGTAAATCATATAACAGGCAACTTTTTTATGGTAGACAATACCGATTTTTTAACTTCGTTTCAAGAAAAACAAATGAGCTTTCAACCCGATTTTATTTTAGAATATGCTCATTTTTTAGGTAACCATTTTAAAAATCAAGGGCATAAAAATATTGGTGTTTATGCCGAAAGTTATGTAGCGTTAAATGGTAGATTAAGCACTAAATTTATAGATGCTACTGTAGATTTATATCAACAAAAAGAATCTTTCAAACACAAAAAATGGATTCTTCCATTTTCTTCAGAAATAAAAATTAAAGGAATTTAGAATGAAATTCAGAACACTAATTATAGTTTTTACATTAATACAAACTGCTGTTTACAGTCAATACAAAGTTACAGGAACTGTTGTTTCTGAAGATAATAGACCTATAAATAAAGTTCAAATTTATAATGAAACTGGAGGCTTGTTAGCGCAAACAGGAATTTTAGGAAAATTTAATTTTGCCACAGAAAAAAAAGAATTGCCTCTCATTTTTTATGTAGAAGATTTTCGTCTTAAAAATATGTATCTACAATTAAAAGATTTTGCAAATGTAAAAGTGGTGATGCAATTTTTTTCAGAAGAATTGTCAGAAATTCAGATTAGAGCTAGAAAAGAAAAAGTATTTGAATTAAAACGCCTAAAAGATGTCGAAGGTACATCAATTTTTGCAGGAAAAAAGACGGAAGTAGTTTTGGTAAATCAATCTGCAGCTGCATTATCTACCAACAACGCACGTCAAATTTTTAATCAAGTAGCAGGTTTAAATATTTACCAAAATGATGATGCAGGTTTGCAATTAAATATTGGAGGAAGAGGTTTAGACCCCAATAGAACCGCAAATTTTAATACACGTCAAAATGGGTATGATATTAGTGCAGATGTTTTAGGGTATCCAGAAAGTTATTACACACCAGCTTCTGAAGGCTTGGATGAAATCCAAGTAATTCGTGGTGCTGCATCTTTGCAATATGGAACTCAATTTGGAGGTTTGGTAAATTTTATCACCAAAAAACCAACAAAAGATTTAAAAGTTACTTTTAGAAATACCATTGGAAGTTTTGGACTATTTACCAATTTTACAAGTGTAAGTGATACAGATGGAAAATTTAGTTACTACGCCTATATCAATTATAAAAAAGGTGATGGATTTAGGCCAAATTCAGAATTTGAATCTAAAAATGCTTTTGCACATTTAGGCTATCAAATTAATAATAAGAGTAAGTTATCTGCAGAATTTACTGGCTTAAAATATTTAGCACAGCAAGCAGGAGGTTTAACAGATCAAATGTTTGCAAATGACCCCTATCAAAGCAATAGAGCAAGAAATTGGTTTCAGATTAAGTGGTTTTTATACAATATTAAGTGGGAACATACTTTTTCTGAAAACACTAATTTCTCATTAAACTTTTTTGGTTTAGATGCATCTAGAGATGCATTAGGTTTTAGAACAAATAGAGTAAATCAAGTAGACCCAAATAGTGAAAGAGACTTGATAAAAGGAACATTTAAAAATTTTGGTTTTGAATCTCGTTTGGTAAGTAACTATAAAATATTTGATAAAAATGCTACTTTTTTAATCGGAAACAAATTTTACAAAGCAAATAATACCAACATGCAAGGACCAGGTTCTGATGGGAATGATGCCGATTTTGAAATGAAATTGAGTCAATATCCAAATTATCCTAGACAATCAGATAGTAAGTTTCCAAACTTAAATGTTGCTTTGTTTGGAGAGAATATTTTTTACATCAATAAAAAACTATCTCTAACTCCAGGCTTTCGATTGGAATACATTAACACCAAAAGAGATGAAATTATAAAAGATATTTTTACTGATGCAGCTGGAAACGTAATTAATGAAAATAAAAGAGAAGAAAAAGATACTAACCAAAGAACCTTTGTTTTATTAGGTTTAGGAACAAGTTATAAACTGAATAGAGCTACAGAATTTTATGGTAACATCTCACAGAATTATCGTTCTGTAACATTTTCTGATATAAGTACTGCAAACCCTGCTTTCGCAATTTCGCCAGATATAACTGATGAAAAAGGTTTTACGCTGGATGTTGGAATAAGAGGTAATTACAAGAACTTTTTTTCTTATGATGCCAATGTTTTTGGGTTGTTTTATAATGATAGAATAAATATTTATACAAGAGCAGATGGTAAAGCAGAAAGAGACAATATTGGAGATGCTAGAATTTTAGGAATTGAAAGTTTAATAGATTTTAATATCAAAAAATTATTTACAAACAACTCAGAATATGTATTTAATTATTTCATCAATTCATCGTTTATTACTTCAGAATATACAAAATCTGAAATCAACGGAATTGTTGGTAATGAAGTAGAATTTATTCCTAATATAAATATAAAAACAGGAGCACGTTTTGGTTATAAAAACTTTTTAGCGAGCATCCAGTACTCTTATTTATCTCGCCAATTTTCTGATGCTACAAATGCAACAGGAGGTAGTATAAGTGGTGTAACTGGTGAAATTCCTGCTTATGATATTTTAGATTTTTCTACTTCATACAAATACAAATTTGCTAAAATAGAAGCTGGAATTAATAATCTTTTAGATAATAATTATTTTACAAGAAGAGCAACTGGTTATCCAGGTCCTGGAATCATACCTTCATCACCAAGAAATTATTATGTAACTTTAGAGTTGCAGTTCTAACTTGATAATATTAATTTAAAGTTGTAATACTCTTTCAAGTCAATAATTAATTGTAAATTTGCACGCAATTATATCTTAATTGCAACATGATAGCACACAACAACAAAATTTTAGGAGAAGGTTTAACGTATGATGACGTTCTTTTAGTTCCTGCTTTTTCTGAAGTACTTCCAAGAGAAGTTAGCATTCAAACAAAATTTACCAAAAATATTACCATTAATGTACCAATTGCCTCAGCTGCAATGGATACTGTTACAGAATCTGCTTTGGCAATTGCTATTGCTAGAGAAGGAGGTATTGGAGTTTTACACAAAAATATGTCTATTGCCCAACAAGCAAAAGAAGTTAGAAAAGTAAAACGTGCAGAAAGTGGTATGATTTTAGACCCTGTAACTTTGCCTTTAACTGCTACTGTTTTAGATGCGAAAGCAAACATGAAAGAGCATAGTATTGGCGGAATTCCTATTGTTGATGAAAATGGAATTTTAAAGGGGATTGTAACCAATAGAGATTTACGTTTCGAGCATAAAAGTCAAAGACCAATTGTAGAGGTAATGACTAGCGAAAAATTAGTAACTGCAGATGTTGGAACATCTTTAAAAGATGCTGAAAAAATTCTTCAAAACCATAAAATTGAAAAACTTTTAATTGTTGATGAAAATTACAAGCTAAAAGGATTAATTACTTTTAGAGATATTACAAAAGTTACTCAAAAACCAATTGCAAATAAAGATTCTTATGGAAGGTTAAGAGTGGCTGCTGCTTTAGGAGTTACTGGAGATGCTGTAGATAGAGCAGAGGCTTTAGTAAACTCTGGTGTAGATGCTGTAATTATAGATACTGCACATGGACACACAAAAGGTGTTGTTGAAGTGCTAAAACAAGTTAAAACAAAATTTCCAGATTTAGATGTAGTTGTTGGAAATATAGCAACTGCTGCAGCTGCAAAATATTTGGTAAAAGCTGGTGCAGATGCTGTAAAAGTGGGTATTGGTCCAGGGTCTATTTGTACTACAAGAGTTGTGGCTGGAGTTGGTTTTCCACAGTTTTCTGCGGTTTTAGAAGTAGCTGCTGCTATTAAAGGAAGTGGAGTTCCTGTAATTGCAGATGGTGGAATTCGTTACACAGGAGATATTCCAAAAGCAATTGCAGCTGGTGCAGATTCTGTTATGTTAGGTTCTTTGTTGGCAGGTACCAAAGAATCTCCAGGAGAAACTATTATTTACGAAGGAAGAAAATTTAAATCATATAGAGGAATGGGGTCTGTAGAAGCGATGAAACACGGTTCTAAAGATCGTTATTTTCAAGATGTAGAAGATGATATTAAAAAATTGGTTCCAGAAGGAATTGTTGGTAGAGTTCCTTACAAAGGAGAATTAGCAGAAAGTATCCACCAATTTATTGGAGGTTTGCGTGCAGGAATGGGCTATTGTGGAGCCAAAGATGTTGCCACATTAAAAGAAACTGGACAGTTTGTAAGAATAACTGCAAGCGGAATTAACGAAAGCCATCCTCATGATGTTGCCATTACCAAAGAAGCCCCAAATTATAGTAGGAGGTAAGTTATACAAATGATATACTTTAAAAAAACTCAAGAATTGATTTTCTTGAGTTTTTTGGTTTTATATAAATTCTTCAAATATAATTTTCCAATTACCACCGTTTTTCTTTTTCAAAAAAAAGATTGAAGAGTGTGCATTGGTTTTGCTAAAACTTCTTGTACCTGCTAAAATAGCTTTAGTAAAATCCGTATTAAAAGTTATATCTGAAAATGAAAGCAGAACATTAAAATTTTTGTAATCTAAACCTGATTGCTTTTTTAAAAATTTATCATTAAAAACTATTAGAGAATCATTATTTTTAGGTAAAATTTTATTAAGATTTATATAATCTTTCTCATTTGACTTAATAAATTTTTTATATAATTCATTGAATCCAATTATATTCATTTTAATATTTTTGCACTCATAATTATGGTATTTTTGCATTTTTAAATCAAAAGCAAAAATTTGTTGATTTTTTTTATTTTCAATATATTTTTGTGTTATTATTAAACTATCTTTTTTACTTATTGAGGTTGAATATACAATCTTATGTATGCTGTCCATATATTTCTTATTATTCAAAATTTTTCTATAGCTAACAGCATTTGGTAAAGAAAAAGGTTTTTTAGGAAAAACAAAAAACTCCATTTGTTTTTTAGAAAAATCGCTATAAATTAAATTTAAAATTTGATACTTGTTGTGATCTATTTGGCTGTTCTTATCGTTACAAGAAATACATACAAAAAGAATTATAAAATATTTTATAAATTTCATAATTAATTATGGATTATGTTATATTAAATATTATCTATAACTTTTTTATCTTAATAATAAATTGATTTTTATGATTTGAACAATTATTTTTATTCAAACTAGTAAGATTTTGAAAGTTAATAAAGATTAGAAATTTATTCTATAATTTCTGAATTATTAACCTCTGTAATTATAATTTTCTTTCCAATAAAATCTTTCTCAATTATATAGATTCTATCATATAATTCATATAGTTCTTGAAAAGGGTCAAGTTTATTAATTTTTTTTTCTAACCAATCGAAGTTTTTGATATCATAATTTTTGAATTGTTCTAAGTGTTCTTTTCTTTGATATAATTTTGTTTCGTTTTTCTTATCATTTTTAATTACAGCTGGATCAAAGAAAATTTCTTTAAAATAATTACCAGTTTTATTTATCTTATTTATTTTATAAACATAAACTTCAAAATTATCTGATATAGAGTAAGGCTTCTTATACATTATATCTTCTTTTTCTTCAAAAAAAAGATATAAATCATTATTTGATTGACATGAAATTAAAAATACAAAATAAATTATTATTAAATATTTCATTATTTACACGTTTTTGGATTTGTAATTTTTTTTCCATTTGCTTTTAGTGCACCATACATAATCAATATAGTATTTTGTTTTTTTACGTCTAAATTTTTAAAATAGGATGTTTTATTTAAACCAGCTTTAGCAACAGATTTATAGAAAGAATCTTTAGTATAACCAATGGTACTAGACATATAGTTATGAAATCTATTATAGTTATCTGGAAAAAGCTTATGTATTGCTTCTGTACCTTTAGCTATTTCATCTACATAATTACTCCAAATAAATTCATGATGTAATTGTTTTTTTCTATACTTATTATAGTATGCAGCTAATTTTCCAATTTCAGAGTCCTCATTTGTGAATTCCCCCAATTTGTTTAAGCCACCAATAGATTTCACTAATTCAAATAGTCTTGCATGTACAGCTTCGTGAAGTATTGTCTCTGCAATAGACACAATATTACCTGTATCTACTAAATCTTTATTAATTACTACTGTTATGTTACCTGATGGACTATAAGAAGCAACAGTATGACCTCCATTCCCAATTGCTTTTCCTACCTTAAAAATGACATTATATTTTGAGTTTTCAGGAATTAGTTTATCCAGAATTTGATTAAACTGATTATTGTCTTTGAGTAATTTATAAGCGCAATTTGCTACTGAGTTTTCAAAAGATGTGTCTATAATAATTTTGTCAACTTCTACACATTTATTTGTCTCTGTGTCCTTAGTATAGCCTATTGGGCATTTACAATCAGCATATTCACATATTATAAGGTCTGGTTCGTTTATGCCAATAGTTGTTGAGCCACTTGGAGAAGTAACACCACAAGAATTGGAACTTGTACTTTTCTGCATATAATCTCTATTACAACTAAATTCATAAACAACAACTGTAGATTTATGATCATGTGATCCAACTAAATCGCCATTACACCAACATTTTTCAGTTCTTCCAATAAGTGAACATGAAACTTCTGAACCACCAAATGAATTACTTGTATCATTAAATCCATCATCATTTATAGGTATCGTGTTACAAGCGCCGAAATTTGAGCTTTTATTTTGATAAGATTTATATTTTTTTTCATGTAAAAAATTTTCTAACTCATATATTTCAATAATTCCAGTAAAGTTTTTTAATTTTTTTTCTCCATTTATATAATCTTTGTAAAACTCTGATGTAGGAATATATTTATAAACTAAGGGTTTTGATATATTTTCTTTATTTTTTGTAATAACAACATTTATAAATGATTTATTAACAAAGCCTTCATGTGTTTTAAAACTATAAGTTTCATTTTGAAATGTATCAACAACTTCTAATATATTATCATAATTTATGTTTATACCTTTAGATTTCCCTTTTGCAAAATGAAATTTATTGTTTAATAAATTCATTATTTCTGGAATTTCTTTAGATGTAATATGTCTTAGTTTATTTTTCTTTTGGTTTGAAGAATTTTCATTAAAAAAAGCATTTTCTTTTTCACAGCTAAAAAGCAATATAGAAATTCCTATGCAAAAAACTCCAATCATTAAGGGTATAATTAACTTATTTTTTTACTTTTCATAGATATTAAATTTAATTTTTTATAAACTATTTGCAATTTAGTTTTTTTTTAATAAATCTCTATAGGTAAAAACACCTATTTTCAAAAAACAAAAAAGCCTCACTTTGTGAGGCTTTTTTAATGTTATCTGAAACTAAAAACTAGTTTTTAGTTTTCTTTTTAAATTTATCAAAATCATCAGATTGTTCTTTTGGCCAACTGTTGTTAGAAGTATCTACATCTGCAGTTTCAAAGTCTGGATCTACTACAATGCTTTTAATTTCTTTTGTAGAAGCAAATACTCTTTTGGCTTTTGTATCATCTCTCATCCAAATTTGTGCTGGGAACGTTTCTCTTTTCTTAGTACCATCTGCATACGTTAATTCTACAATTAATGGCATAATTAAACCTCCTGGCTTTTCAAATTCTACAGAGTAAATATATGCTGGAACTTCTTCGCCATTTGCATATTTATCCATAGCCTTAGGATTAGCATCCTCTTTTTTATCTGTAATGTAAACCAAGTCTCCTAAATTGTCAAAGTATTGTTTGTACTGTACTTTTAATTTTTTAACTCTTTCACTTGGCTTATCTGTTAAATATAGAGGTTTTACTTCTTTAATACCAATGTCATTTACATCTGTAGTATAAAACCATCCTCTAAAAAACCAATCTAAATCCATACCAGAAGCGTCTTGCATAGTTCTAAAGAAATCTGCAGGAGTTGGGTGTTTAAACATCCATCTTTGTGCATAAGTTCTAAATGCATGATCAAATAATTCTGGTCCCATAATGGTTTTTCTTAAAATATATAAACCAGCTGCTGGTTTTGTATATGCATTTGGTCCAAATTGTTTTACATAATCTCCTTGAGACATAATAGGAGAGAGGTTAGATTGATCTCCACTCATGTATCTTGTGATGTTTTTTGCTGGGTTAGAAGCAAATAATTCTGGGTCGTAAACATCTTCTGCTAAAATTTCTACAAAAGAGTTTAAACCTTCATCCATCCAAGTCCATTGTCTTTCATCAGAGTTTACAATCATTGGGAAAAAGTTGTGACCAACTTCATGAATAATAACACCTAACATCCCTTTTTTAGTTCTGTCTGAATACGTTCCATCAGGATTTGGACGTCCAAAATTGAAACAAATCATAGGATACTCCATTCCTTGTCTTTCAGAATGTACAGAAACTGCTTTTGGGTAAGGATAATCAAACGTTAATTTTGAGTATTCTATTAAAGTAGTAGCTACTGCTCTTGTAGAATGCTCTTCCCATAAAGGGTTTCCTTCTTTAGGATATAAAGATGTAGCCATTACCGTTTTTCCGTTAATGTTTACAGCCATAGCATCCCAAATATATTTTCTTGAAGTTGCAAAAGCATAATCTCTAACGTTTTTTGCTTTAAATTTCCAAGTTTTTGTACCAGAAGCTCTTTTCTTTTCTGCTTTTTCTGCTTCTGCTTGTGTAACTATTAATACAGGTTTGTCAAAAGATTTTCTAGCTTTTTCAAAACGTTTACGTTGTGTTCTAGTTAATACATCTTTTTCGTTTTGTAAATCTCCTGTTGCTTCTACAATATGATCTGCAGGTACAGTTAAGCTTACTTCATAATCACCAAATTCTAAAGCAAATTCAGAACGACCCCAAAACTGCATGTTTTGCCAACCCTCTACATTGTTATATACTGCTAATCTTGGAAAAAACTGTGCTATTGTATAGTTATTGTTACCATCAGGAAAAGATTCTAATCCAGAACGTCCACCATCTTTATTAATATCGTTTATTAAATAGTTCCACTGAATTCTAAATTCAAACGTTTTACCAGGTGCTAATGCTTGTGGTAAATTAATACGCATCATGGTTCTGTTAATAGTATGTGATAAAGGTTTTCCATTACTCTCTACTTTGGTAATGTTGTATCCAAAACCTTTTTTTGCACCCATGTAAGATTTCTTAAAATTGTCTGGAGTAACAAAGGCAGAAGCTGCATTTGATCTTGCTAATGGCGTTTTAGAGTCGTCTGCTCTCATGTTTTGGTCTAATTGCACCCATAAATATTCTAAATGGTCTTTAGAGTTATTGTGGTATGTAATTTCTTCATCACCGTAAATTCTGTTATTGGCTTCGTCTAAACGAATGTCCATAACATAATCTACTTTTTGTTGTGAATATTGATGACCAGGAGCACCAGCTGCATTGTGCTGATCGTTTGGAGTTGCCAAAACATCCTTCATTTGTCGGAATTTGTTTTGGTCTGTGTGACCCTGTTGGATCTCCTTTTTTTCTTTTTTCTCTTGTGCTATTGATGCAGTAGCAACAAAGAATAGAGAGAATAATACTAAGGTTATTTTTTTCATTTGAATAAATTTATTTAAAAATGTGGTGTAAATTAAGAATACTTTAGTAGAAAAGTTAAATTGAGTTAAAACTTTAACAAACCTTTATAAAAAGAGGCTGTCTTAAAAGTAATTAAATATGTCAAACTGAGCCTTTCGTCTTCGTCCAAGACAGGCTTTGTCGAAAAATCTATGTAATTGATTTTGAATAAATAAGATTTCTCCATTACAGAAATGACAAATTTTAATACTTTTAATACAGCCTCTATCTTTTATATAAGTTTAAAAACTTAATTTTTCATTTTCTTTTTAAACTTTTCAAAATTATCTGCTTGTGGTTTTGGGTAACTATTGTTACTTGTATCTACATCTGCAGTTTCTAAATCTGGATCTATAGTTATGTTTGTAATTTCTTTAGATGAAGAAAATACTTTGGTAACTTCTGCATCATTGTATCTCCAAATTTGAGCAGGATATGTTTTCTTTTCTTTTGTACCATCTTTGTATGTAAACTCAACAATAATTGGCATTACCAAACCACCAGGTTTGTTATAGGTAATTTCATAGTGATATTTGTCTTGTTTATTAGCAAAACTCAATCCTTCTGAAGTATCTTCTATAAATTCTACTGCATCATTACTTTTTGTAGTATAATATTTTTTAACGCCTTTTATACCAATATCTGTAACATCTGTTGTGTAGAACCAACCTCTCCAGAACCAATCTAAATCTATACCAGATGCATCTTCCATTGTTCTAAAGAAATCTGCTGGAGTTGGGTGTTTAAACATCCATCTTTGAGAATACGTTTTAAAAGCGTGGTCAAAAAGCTCTTTACCCATAATAGTTTCTCTTAAAATCCAAAGTCCAGTTGCAGGCTTACCATAAGCATTGGCTCCAAAACTGTAAACATTGTCTCCTTTTGACATAATTGGAGCAATTCTAGATTGATCTCCACTCATATATTTTACAATATTTTTTGGATATCCTCTTACAATAGGAAAATTTGGGTCGTAATCTAATTCTGCTAACATTTCCATATAAGAATTTAAACCTTCGTCCATCCACGTCCATTGTCTTTCATCAGAATTTACAATCATAGGAAAAAAGTTATGTCCCACTTCATGAATGGTAACTTTAATCATTCTATATTTCATTCTATCAGAATACCCACCATCTGCTAAATCTGGTCTTCCTGGATTGAAACAAATTTGTGGATATTCCATCCCCATTTGTCCATCAACAGAAATTGCTTTATGGTAAGGATAATCAAATGTATATTTAGAATATGTTTTTAAAGTCTGTGCAACTGCTCTTGTAGAGTGGTCTCCATATAAAGGATTTGCTTCTTTAGAATATAAAGATTCTGCCATTACAGTTTTTCCGTTAATATTTACAGCCATTGCATCAAAAATAAATTTTCTTGATGTTGCAAACGCATAATCTCTAACATTGGTTGCTTTAAACTTCCAAGTTTTAGTGCTTTTTGAACGGCTTTTTTCAATTTTTTCTGCTTCTTTTTGTGTTCTTATAATTACTGGTTTGTCAAAAGTTTTTCTTGCTTTTGCAAAACGTTTTAGTTCTTTTTTAGAAAAAACCTCACTTCTATTTTGTAAAACGCCAGTTGCTCCTAACATGTGATCTGCAGGAACTGTAATGTTTACATCAAAATCTCCAAATTCTAACGCAAATTCTGAACGCCCCCAGAACTGATCATTTTGCCAACCTTCTACATTGTCATAAACACACATTCTTGGATAAAACTGTGCAATAACATAATTGTTATTTCCATCTTCTGGAAAATGTTCATAACCAGATCTTCCTCCTTGTGTTCTATGATTATTGATGTTATACCACCAAGAAATATTAAATTTAAATGTTTCTCCAGAAGCCAAAGGTTTTGGTAAATTTATACGCATCATTGTTTGGTTTATAGTGTACGATAAGTTGCTTCCGTTTTTATTTGTTACACTCATAATTTTAAAACCACCATCAAACTTTTTCTCAGGAAAAGCCCTGTCAAATCTTCCAGCACTAATTTTTTTTGGAAGTTTACCAGAACTAATATCTGGAGTTTTAGAATCTGCAGCCCTCATATTTTGGTCTAATTGTACCCATAAATAGCTTAGTTGGTCTGCAGAATTGTTATGATATGTAATGGTTTCTGAACCTGTAATTCTGGTATTATCATCATCTAAGGTAATATCCATTTTGTAATCTACCTTTTGCTGGGTGTATGCTTTACCAGGAGCACCAGATGCTGTTCTTTGTAAATTGGGTGTAGGCAATTCTTGTTTTAATTGTCTAAACTTGTTTTGATTTGTATGCCCTTGTTTTGTAATTTGTGCGAAACCAGTTAAGGTAAAGACACATACAAAAATGGTTGCTAGGTGTTTTTTCATAATTTAAGATTTGGATTGATAGTTAATATTTTAAAATGCTATGATATTCTTCTTTAGTTAATAACACACTTTTATTTATTTTACCTACTTTAGATTTGATTAAATTTTGTTGTTCTGGAAAGTGTTTTAACAAAATAGTATTGGTTACTTCTATTTTTTGTACACTTTCTATGTTTTCTATTTCTAGGTAGAAATAAACTAAATCACCTTCATATTCTTTACCTAAATAATTGTATTCTTTTGATACTCCATTAATTTTAAACTGAAGTTTTTCTTGAATGTATTTTTTAAAATAGACATCATTATTTTTTAACTCTTTTTTTGTGGTAAGTTGTAAATCTATGTGATTATCTTTATTTAAAGCAGTTTCTATATCATCCATAAAAACATTTACAATAATTTGAACTGCTTTTACTTTTGGTTTAAATTTAATCTGTGTTAAACTTAAATAATATTTGTGACTTGTAAACGAAAGTAATGGAATTACAAGTGTTAGAAGTATGAGGTGTTTTATTTTCATAAAATTGTGAATCCAATTATCGAGCCAAGTTACTCTTTATTTATGATTTTTAAATAAGATATACTTTCTTCTCTTAAAATTTTTATTACTTCTAATTGCTTTCCTTTTTGATGTAAATTTTCGATTCCTAAAGGATTGCAATATTCTAAAAAGTGGAAATACCTCTCTATAGGAATTTTTAATTTTTTAAAGAAAAAATCTTCTCCTAATTCATTCATAATTTTGTAAGGGAATGCTTTTTTCTGAGCTAATTTTCTTCTTAAAGCCCATAGTCTTTCAGAATATTTGAAGGGTATTATTGCAGCTGCTCCAGCTCCAACAAACTTTTTTGTAGGATCTGTTTCGTTAATTTGTGGTCTTACTCTTTTGTCTATATAATCATCATCTTCTACAATATTCATATCAATATCAGAAAAATCCATCAAATCTCTAAGTAGAGAATCTTTTTTATTTTTTGGGACAGATTTGGTATCTATACCTAATCTTCCTGTTAAATTGTGTTTTTTTAGTTCGAACTCATCTAAAGCATAGATTTTAGATTGTAATTTAATGACAATTATTTTATTGTTATAATTGTATTTTTTGATAGAAATTATTTTGGTTTTATGCTGTATAGACGATATTTTTAAAGAATCTCCTAAAGAAACAAATATCTCAAAACTACCATTGTCTAAAGAAGAAGTACCTTGGTTGCTATTTAAATTAACAATATTGGCATTTTTAACAACACCTAAAGAATCTATTACTTTACCTTTAATAAGTACAGGTTTTTTTTGTGAGTAGGCAATTGTGGATATAAAAAAAAGTAGAATGAGTATTTTTTTTGCCATATAACATATCTTGTTTTACAAATTTCGGTATTAATAGCTTTTGTTAAGACTAGAATTTTGTAAACTTATGTTAAAAATGAACCTGTTGTGCATTTTGATAAAATTCTGTCAATTCTGTAAAGGTTAACTAATTCGAGTGAATTTTACGATTGAAATGAGTAGAATTTGTATCGAAAATAAGAATTTTAGTTCTTAAAATAGTTCTCGATACAATTTTTCGTTCCTCAAAATCACTCGAACTGACAAAAGATGGTAATTTACATTCAAAATACACAACAGGTTAAAAATTATTGTTTTTTTAAAGCTAATTTAGTTTCAGAAAGCCTTTTTTGTGGAAATTTTTTACTTTCTTGAATTAGAATGGTTGTTAATTTTATATGTTCTTTTTTGTTAAAAAAGTGAATAATGTTTTTTTCGATGCAAAAATTTAAAAATGGGTTGATGTCTTCTTTTTTGATTTGTAAATCTGTGATAAAAAAATCATCTGTAAAATATTTTCTTATTTTTTTAAGACGCCTATCTTCTTTAGCTAATTTTTCTACAATTCTTTTTCTTCTATTATTTCCGTTTAAAGAATTTATTAAATTATCTAAACTAATTACACCTCCAGAATTTAACCTAACAATGGCTGTATTTGGTTTTTTAATTGTATTTGCATAAGGTAAGTTTAATGTTTTTGCATTTACTTTTGGACCTTTATAAGTTTTAATGGTTGGATCTACATAAAAAATACTTTTAGGTTTTTCTAGAGTAAATGCATTTAATTGAGCAACTTTTTCATCTAATATTATATGAATTTTAGAAGACTCAATATCTTTTTTATTCAATACAATTTTTTTACTAATAAAATTTAAATGAGAAAAAAAGAGCGTATCTCCTAATTTTACTGGAATTCTAAAAGAGCCATCACCATTAGAAATTGTTCCTTTTTTTGTATTTTTATTAATAATATGAACATCTTTAATAGCAATACTATCTAAACTTACTTTACCATAAATAGATTTTCTTTTGTTTTGAGATAAAACAGAAAAGCTAAATAAAAAGATGAAGATTAATAGTAATATTTTGTTCATATCACAAAGAAAAGGAGAGCCAGTCTTAAATGTCTATTAAAGGAATTGTAAAATGCTGTTAAATGATGAGACTGTCTTAAAAAGTACCATTCTTAATGAAAATAAAGAATCTATTCAATGCTAAAACCTTTTTTATAGCAAATTGAGTTTTTTAAGCTATACTCAAAATAGAAATAAAACTATTTTTTAGACAACATCATTTTTTTATAATTTTTAAATATTTGATACTTTCTTCTTTAAAAATTTGAATAGCCTTTAAAATTTCATTCTTTTTATAATAGTCTGTTACATTTTTATATGAGCAGTATGTAATAAAATGATAGTATTTGTCTTTTGGTATTTCTAGTTCTGTAAAGAAAAAATAAGCTCCAAGCTCTTTTAAAATTTTATCAGCAATCTTAATTTTCTCTTCTAGTTTTTCTGCCATAGATAACTCATTATTAGTATTTCCTGAGCTTCCAAAACTTGTTCCTACACCTTCAAAAGTGTTTGGTAGTTTAACAATACTTGCTTTTATTAAATGTGCTTCATCATTACCAATAGGCATTTTAGAAATTTCGTAAAAATCTAAAGCTTTAATATCTTCAACAATTTTTTTTACTAAAACATCTTTTTTATTTATGGGTGTTTTTTTAATATCTAAAGATAAAAAACCTGATAAATCATGTTTTTTTAAAACAATTTCGTCTAAAATATAAGTTTTAGATTTTAAATTTATAAAGTTTATTTTTTTTATAAAATGGATTTTTTTAGTAATTAAAACTCTTGTTTCATAGCCAATAGAAGTTACTTTTAAGCTGTCATTCTCTACTGCAAGAATTTCGAAAAAGCCCTTATCATCAGAAAAAGTTCCCTTTTTTGTGCTCAAATTAACAATATGCGCATTTTTTATAACTTTTGTAGAGTCAATAAGTTTACCCGAAAACAATCTTTTTTGTTTTTGAGAATAACCTAAAATAGAACATAATATAAAAATTAGAAGTACTTTTTTTTTCACTCAGTTTGTTTTTTACAAAGAAAACAAAGCACGTTCTTAAATGTCTATTAAAGAAATTGTAAATTGCTGTTAAATAATAGGCGTAAAAAAGAGGCTGTCTGAAAAGTTAATTTATCTGCCATTTTGAGCCTTTCGTCTTCGCTCAAGACAGGCTTTGTCGAAAAATCTATAGAATTGATTTTGAGCAAATAAGATTTCTCCATTACAGTCGAAATGACAAATTTTAATACTTTTCAGACAGTCTCGTTAATTTTTTATTAGAAAAGACTATTTCTCTAAAGTTAAGAAAAATTCTGCTTTAATTTTTATTGATGCTTCTCCAAAAGATTTATCTTCATCTATGTTTCCTTTTAAAACAATTTTAGAACCAGTAAAAGCAACAATTTCTGCAATAGTAGTTTCATTTTTACTTGTAAATAAAAGGGTGTTGTTGCTAGTTAAACTCCATGTACCAGAATCTAAACCATCAAAAGACTCAACTTTTAATTCTTCCACACTATCAGGTTGTCCTGGAATTGATACTGTAGTTACAGTTGTGTAACTTCCAATAGCAGTAACATTGTTAGGGTTTTCAGTAAAAGTATACACAAAATCAAAATCTTTTCCAAAAGAATTGGTTTCAGAATTAATGGATATTCCTTTACTACTAGCAGTAGTTTGCGCATCAAAAGTAAAAGCTGTAGCATTCCATACTCCAACTAAATCTGCATTAGTAACATTAATAGCTAAATTTTCTTCGGACGAACATGAACTTAAAATTGAAACAAAAGTAAGTAGTACCAAAATTTTCTTTTTCATAATATTTTATTTTAAATTAAAATGTAAAATTAGTTTAAATTTAAAAAATATTAATAATTATTTTTGAATTATGAAAAAAATGATCATCGCAAGTACATCTACCATACATGGAAGTAGTTATTTAGAATATTTGTTACCCACTTTAAAAGTACATTTTAATAATGTTAAAACATTACTTTTTATTCCTTATGCTAGACCAGGAGGTATTTCTTATGATGCTTATACTTCTATTGTTAAAAAAGCTTTTATTACAATTGATATTGATGTAAAAGGGATTCACGAGTTTAAAAATGCGAAAGAAGCTATTAAAAATGCTGCAGCTATTTTTACTGGAGGTGGAAATACTTTTGAGTTGGTCAATCAATTATATAAAAATGATGTTTTATCAACTTTACAACAAGTTTTAGAAAAAGGAACACCCTATTTAGGAACCAGTGCAGGAAGTAATATTTGTGGTTTAACAATGATGAATACCAATGATATGCCTATTGTATATCCACCAAGTTTTACTACTTTAGGTTGTATCCCTTTTAATATTAATGCACATTATTTAGACCCAATAGAAGGTTCTACACACATGGGAGAAACTAGAGAAACCAGAATTAAAGAATATCATGTTTTTAATGATACTCCAGTTTTAGGTTTACGAGAAGGGAGTTGGTTAGAGGTACTTAATGATAAAATTATTTTAAAAGGAAATCTTACTGCAAGATTATTTGAAAAAAATAAACAACCTACAGAGTTACAAAGTGGGGTAGAGGTTGTTATTTAAACTTAAATTTGTTTTACAGTTCAAGGTTTCAAGTTTAAGGTTTCAAGTTTAAGGTTTAAGGTTTAAAAGTTTCAAGGTTGGTTTCTCCTATCGTCGAAAATGACATTCATTATCATTTTTATTTTTACTAAAAACTAAAAACTAAAAACTAAAAACTAAAAACCAAATCTAATACTGAACGTAATCTACAATTTCTAAACCATAGCCAATCATACCTACACGTTTTTCTTGTTGCGTGTTTGTAATAAGTTTTAATCTGCTAATATTTAAGTCATGCAGGATTTGAGCGCCAATTCCAAAATCTTTGTTGTCCATTTTTATTTCTGGAGCTTTTATTTCACCATTTTCTTGATTTTCTTTTAATATAGACAATCTACTAAGTAAATTTTGAGATTGGTTTTGTTGATTCACAAAAATAATAGCTCCTTTTCCTTCATCATTAATCACCTGAAACATCTGGTCTAATTTTTTGTCTGCATTATTGGTTAAAGTGCCTAAAATATCATTATTTACAGAAGTAGAGTTTACTCTTGTTAATACTCCATCTTCTTTAGACCAAGCTCCTTTTGTTAATGCAATATGAACTTGGTTGTTGGTGGTTTGTTGATAAGCTCTTAAACGAAATTCCCCAAAGCGTGTAATAATATCAAAATCTTCTTTTTTTTCTATTAAAGAATCGTGTTCCATTCTGTAAGCGACCAAATCTTCTATAGAAACAATTTTGATGTCAAATTTTTTAGCTACTTCTAAAAGTTGTGGTAAACGTGCCATTGTTCCATCTTCATTCATAATTTCTACAATTACTCCTGCAGGTTCTAAACCTGCTAAACGAGCGAAATCTATAGCAGCTTCTGTATGTCCAGTTCTTCTTAAAACACCACCTTCTTTAGCTCTTAAAGGAAAAATATGTCCTGGTCTAGCCAAATCAAAAGGTTTTGTTCCTTTTTCTATCAAAGCTTTTATGGTTAATGCTCTGTCTGAAGCAGAAATTCCTGTAGTAACACCTTTACCTCGTAAATCTATAGAAACTGTAAACGCAGTTTCCATAGGATCTGTATTGTTGTTTACCATCATTCCCAACTCTAACTCTTTGCATCGATTTTCAGTTAATGGAGCGCAAATTAATCCACGTCCGTGAGTTGCCATAAAGTTGATCATTTCTGGAGTTACTTTTTCTGCAGCAGCTAAAAAATCGCCTTCATTCTCTCTGTTTTCATCATCTACAACAATAATAATTTTACCATTTCTAATATCTTCTATTGCTTCTGAAATAGTATTAAGTTGTACACTGTTTTTATTTTTTACTGTTGTCATAAATTTGATTTCTTTTTAGAAAAAATACTCTTAAATAATTTTGTGATGGGTTGTATAAAATTATCTACATTAAATATACCTTTATCTTTTGTGGCTCTAATAGTAAGTAAAACACCTAAAGGAACCATAATAATTGCTGCAATCCATGAACCCAACATTGCAGAAATGGTACTTTCTTCTGCTAAATTTTTACCAAATGTATTACTAAAAAAGTAAATTACATAAATGGCGATAGCTATAATCATTGGTAAACCAAAACCTCCTTTTCTTATAATTGAACCTAAAGGAGCACCTATAAAAAACAAGATTAAACAAGATAAAGAAAAAGCAATTCTGTTGTAATATTCTGTATCGTAAAAATTTAAAACTTTACGATTCCATTTAACTCCTTTTATGTTATTATTTATTCCGCTTAAAACTCTATTTATTTTTGTGCTAGAAGAGTTTAAAATAGATATTTTTTCTTTTAACAAAAAGTTATCTAAAATTTCTGGTTCTAAGTTTTTTGGTGTTAAAGAATCTGGGTATTTATTTAAATTTTTAGCAGAAGTACTTGTATATAAATTTTTAGACCTTAATTCTAGAACTTCGTTATAACTAGATTTTAAATGTGGTATAGTATCTTTTAATTGTTTGATACTAAACATTCTGTAATTATTTGTTACTTGTTCTTTGTCTAAATCTACATCTACAACAGAAGAAATATCTATATTAAATTCGTATTCTTTAAATGTGGCACTAGATGCAGCCATATCTTTTCTTTTGTTTGAAGATTTTGCAGATTTATAGTGCTCTTCATAATAATACCCATCATATAAAACAAACGTCATATATCGACTTCCTTCTTCAGAAATAATTTTACCTCTTTCTGCAGTTATTACTTTTTCATTGCCTCTATTTCCTGTTAAATCATAAATTAATACTTTTTTTAGCAAATTTTCTTCTTTACCATATTTCTTTTCAAATTTAATTTGATACCCAGGAATATCGCTGTTAAAACTTCCTGGAACTAAAGCCAATGCAGGTTTTTTCTTTTTTATATTTAAGTATAAATTAGATTGTTTTAACATTGCATAAGGATATACATTGTTTAGAAACAAAAAATTAATTCCGCTTAAAAATATAGTTAAAAACACAAGAGGCCTTACCAAACGTTGTAAAGAAATTCCTGCAGATTTTGCTGCTGCAAATTCATAGTTTTCACCAAGGTTACCCAAAGTCATTATAGAAGATAGTAATACTGCAATTGGTAGTGCTTGAGGAGTAATAATTAAGGTAGTATAATATAAAAACTTTAAGATAAAGGGTACACTTATTCCTTTACCAGCAATATTCTCGAAAGTTTGCCATAAAACCTGCATTACTAATACAAATAGTATTATTAAAAAGGTGGCTATAAAAGGTCTTAAAAAAGATTTTAAGATGTATTTATCTAAAATTTTCACTAAAAATATTTATAAGAAACAAAAGTAGCATCTTAATTATTAAGATGCTACTAATTTTCTGTTAATTGGAAAAAAGTTAGTCTATAGTGTATTTTAACTTTTTATATTTTTCTTTATCAAAATAAAAGAAACTGTTTGTTATTGCTTGGTTACTTTTAAATTGTGTAATTGTAAACGTAGTTTTAGAGTTATTTGAACCTGTTTGTATTAACTTATAAATGTGTTTTGTTTTTGCATCTATAGCTAACTCTACTTTTACAATATCAGAATTGCTATCTATTGGGTTTAAGGTTACAAATTGAATTTTTCTACCATTTAAATTTTTTAAAGAACCCATCTCAAAAGTATAACCTTCTTTATAAAATGTTAGTAATTTAGATGGATAAATAAAACCATCATCACCACTCATATCTCCATCTGTAATAGAAATTTCTTTTTCATCATTATTTATTACGTATAGTTTTTTTCCATCAAAAATAAAGTTATTTCCTAAATAATTAAGGTTGTATTTTTCTCCTTGTAGCGTAATTTTACCTCTAATTGGTGGCTCATCACCTTCTTTTATACCTGCATCTTCATTACTTAATGTCTGACTAAAATTAATAGACATATTCTTATAAGCACCCATTTTTGTTGATACTTCATCTAAAAGAGATTTTGCCTTTTCAGAATTTTGAGAAAAAGCGATTGTTGTTACAAATAAGCTTAAAAATAAGACTCCTATTTTTTTCATTTTAATTGTTTTTTTCATTTTCTAATAATTGTTCTAAAGCTGTAAAATCTGGTATTAAAACTTGTCTGGCTTTACTGCCTTCAAATCCGCCAACAATACCAGCAGCTTCTAATTGGTCTATTAAACGACCAGCTCTGTTATACCCCAATTTTAATTTTCTTTGCAACAGAGAGGCAGATCCTTGTTGTGCAGTTATAATAATTTCTGCTGCTTCTTTAAAGAGCTTATCTCTGTCTGCAATATCAATATCAATACTTGTGCCACTTTCATCATCTACATATTCTGGTAATTGATAAGCTTCTGCATAGGCTTTTTGCGAGCCAATAAAGTCTGTAATTTTCTCGACTTCTGGAGTATCTACAAATGCACATTGTATTCTATTAATATCATTTCCTGCAGTGTATAATAAATCTCCACGACCTATTAATTGGTCTGCGCCACCAGCATCTAAAATAGTTCTAGAGTCTATTTTAGAAGTTACTCTAAAGGCAATTCTTGCAGGAAAATTGGCTTTAATTATTCCAGTAATAACATTTACAGAAGGTCTTTGGGTTGCCACAATTAAATGAATACCAATGGCTCTAGCTAATTGTGCCAAACGTGCTATAGGTGTTTCTACTTCTTTACCAGCTGTCATAATTAAATCTGCAAATTCATCAATTACTAATACAATATAGGGTAAAAATTGATGCCCTTCATTCGGATTTAATTTTCGTTTTTTAAATTTTGTATTGTATTCTTTAATATTACGAACCATAGCAGCTTTTAGCAAATCGTAACGATTGTCCATCTCTATACACAAAGAGTTTAAGGTATGTACAACCTTAGTAGTATCTGTTATAATTGCATCTTCTGTATCTGGTAATTTTGCCAAATAATGACGCTCAATTTTGTTGAATAAAGTTAATTCTACCTTTTTTGGATCTACTAAGATAAATTTAACTTCTGCTGGATGTTTTTTATATAAAAGTGATGTTAATACCGCATTTAAACCTACAGATTTACCTTGCCCAGTTGCACCTGCCATTAAAAGGTGAGGCATTTTGGCTAAATCTACCACAAAAGTTTCGTTAGAAATGGTTTTACCTAAAGCTATAGGTAGTTCCATTTTAGATTCTTGAAACTTCTTTGAAGAAATTGCAGAATGCATAGAAACAATGGTCGATTTTTTATTAGGTACTTCTATACCTATAGTTCCTTTACCTGGAATTGGTGCAATAATTCTAATTCCTAAAGCAGCCAAAGACAAGGCAATATCATCTTCTAAGTTTTTAATTTTAGAAATTCTAATTCCTGCTTCTGGCACAATTTCATACAAAGTAATAGTTGGCCCAACAGTTGCTTTAATTTCTGCAATACCAATTTTGTAATTCTTTAGAGTTTCTACAATTCTATCTTTATTTGCCTCTAATTCATTAGGGTCTATAGAAATACTTTCGTTGTATTTTTTTAAGAGATTAAAAGTTGGAAACTTAAAATTAGATAATTCTAATTTTGGATCAAATTCTCCAAAATCTTTTAAGATTTTATCAGATAAGTTTTCTGCAGAATGTTCTTCATCTCTAGCAATAGCAACATCAATTTCTACCTCTGGTTCCTCGTTATTTTCTGCAACTACAGGTTCAGAAGTTTTTAATGTTGGTTCTAAATTTTCTTCAACTTTTAGAGTAAGTTCTTCATTATTCGTTTTAACATCAGAATGTTTAGAAATGGTGGGTTGCAAGTTTTCTACAGAAAGTTCAAATTCTGATTTTTCCTTTTTTTCTGTTTTTGAAGAACTTGTTTCTAAAGTTTCTTGTGTATCAACTTCTTTTAAGTTGTTATCTAAATCTTCTTTTTCTAAGTTTTCTAGCTCTTTAGCTTTTCTTTCTGCTCTTTTTTCTTTTAATTGTTCTATAAATTTATCAAAAGTAACTTTGTAACGTAAAACCAAATAAACTATTAAAAAAAATACTAATGCAATTGCAATTCCTATTTTACCAGTATAATTTTCTGCATAATCATTTATTTCATAACCTATAATACCAGATAAAATTGTATATTTTTTTTGAATGAAACCAATGGTAATAGAAATCCAAAGCATTGCAAGTAAACTCCAATTCCAAGAAATAATAATTCTAGAAAATTTCTTTTTTAAGATGATGTATGCACCTGTTAAAAATATTTGAAAAGCAATTAAGAAAGCGCCTATACCAAAACCTTTATATATAAAAAAGTGACTTAAGTTAGCTCCTATTTTGCCTAATAAATTTTTACTTGTTACTGTTTTATCACTTAATTGGGTTATTGTACTTTGGTCTTCTTGCCAATTAAAGAAAAAAGAAATAAAAGCAACAGATAGAAAAACTGCAAATAAAATTAAGAAGGTTCCTAAAATTGTTTGTGTTTGTCTTGTTTTTAAAAAGGCAAAAATGTTTGGCTTTTTATCCGAAGAATGAATTGTTTTTTTTGTGCTTATTTTTCTTTTAGCCATTAATAAATGTTAGTCTGTTTTAGCAGTAAATATACATATTTACCTAAAATAATAAAGCTATTTTAGGAACGTAGATAAAACCTGCAACTATTAATGATATTATTGCAGCAAAAGTAGGGGCACCTGCAGCAACATCTTTTATAAAACCTATTTTTTTATGATAATCTGGGTGCATAAAATCTGCAACTTCTTCTATAGCAGTATTGGCTGCTTCTGCAACTAAAACTAAGCCTATAGCCAAAAACTGTATCATCCATTCTAGGTTAGATATGTTAAAGTAAATACCTAAAATAGTTGCAATTACAGCTATAAAAAGTTGCGCTTTAATGCTATCTTCTGTAGTTATTAAAAGCCACATACCTCTAAAAGCAAATTTTAAACTACGAAGTCTGCCTCTTAAAAAACTATCATTTGGGTTTTTCATAAATTATAATACGTTAAGAGCAGCTTCGTAATTTGGCTCATCAACAATTTCTGGAACTTGTTCTGTATATACAACATTTCCGTTTTTATCAATAATTACAATTGCTCTAGAGTGTAAGTGTGCTAATGGTCCGTTTGTTATTTCTAATTCATAAGATTTTCCAAAGTTTCCATCAGCAAAATCAGATAACATAACTACATTCTCAATACCTTCTGCACCACAAAAACGTGCCTGTGCAAATGGTAAGTCTTTAGAAACACACAAAACGACTGTGTTTTCTAAATCTGCAGCTTTTTTATTAAATTCTCTAACAGAAGTTGCACAAGTGCCAGTGTCTACACTTGGAAAAATGTTTAAAATGATATTTTTACCAGCAAAATCTGATAATTTTTTGTGAGATAAATCTACAGCTGTAAGAGTAAAATCTGCTGCTTTACTACCTATTTTGGGTAAATTACCTACTGTATTTATTGCGTTTCCTTTTAAAGTGATGTCTGCCATTTCGTAAAATTTTAGTGAATTTCAAAAATACATTAATTCCGTTAAAATAAACAGTTTCTCTTTTATTAATATTGTTCAAATTTTATAAATATCTTCGCAATCTGTAAATAAAAATAGAACTTGAATTTAAGTCAATATACAACAGAATTTAAATACAACTGGCAATTAGCTGCACCAGTTATGTTAGGTATGTTAGGACACACGTTTGTGAGTTTTATAGACAATATTATGGTTGGACAATTAGGAACTGCAGAATTAGCAGCAGTTTCTTTAGGGAATAGCTTTATGTTTATTGCAATGTCTATTGGTATTGGTTTTTCTACAGCAATAACACCTTTAATAGCAGAAGCAGATTCTTCTAATAACTTACAACAAGCAAGATCTACTTACAAAAGCGGTTTATTTTTATGTACAACTTTAGGAATAATACTTTTTTTGGGTATTTATTTTTCTAAGCCTCTAATGTATTTAATGAAACAACCAAAAGAGGTAGTAGAACTGGCAATACCTTACTTAGATTTGGTTGCTTTTTCATTAATACCATTAGTTATATTTCAAGCCATTAAACAGTTTAGTGATGGTATGTCTATGACTAAATACCCAATGTATGCAACATTAATTGCAAATATTATTAACGTAATTTTAAATTATTTATTAATATTTGGAAAATTTGGATTCCCAGAAATGGGTATTGTTGGTGCTGCTTATGGTACTTTAGCCTCACGTATTGTAATGGTTATTTATTTATGGTTATTGTTGCGTTTTAAAAAGCGTTCTGCACAAATTGTAAAAAATATAAAGTTTTTTGTGCTAGATATTTTAATGATTAAAAAAATCATAAACTTAGGTTCTTTAAGCGCAATGCAAATGTTTTTTGAAGTAGCAATTTTTACAGCTGCAATTTGGTTGAGTGGTTTATTGGGTAAAAATCCGCAAGCAGCAAATCAAATTGCATTGAATTTATCTTCTATGACATTTATGGTGGCAATGGGTTTAAGTGTTGCTTCTATGATTAGAGTTGGTAACCAAAAAGGATTACATAATTTTAAAGAATTACGTAGAATAGCATTTTCTATCTTTTTATTGGGTGTTTTATTAGCAACTTTTTTTGCATTATTATTTTTTATTTTTCATAAAAGTTTACCAAATATTTATGTTGATTTAAAAGATGTAGCCAATTCTGTTGATAATATGGAAGTAGTGTCTATAGCATCAAAATTATTATTAGCAGCAGCATTTTTTCAAATTTCAGATAGTATTCAAGTTGTAGTTTTAGGTGCTTTGCGCGGTTTACAAGATGTAAAAATTCCGACAATTTTAATTTTTATTTCTTATTGGGTAATAGGTTTTCCTGTTTCGTACTTTTTAGGAAAAGAAGAAATGTATGGTAGTTTTGGAATCTGGCTAGGCTTGTTAGCAGGTTTAACAACTGCTTCTATTTTATTATTTATTAGATTTAATTTATTAACTTTAAACCTCATTAATCAAAAAAATGAACTTACCTAAATTTTTATTAGCAGATAACAGTTGTCATCCAGAAGATATTTTTGTATTACATACAGAGTTTCCACGTTTTATAATAAACCTTAAAGATGATGAAATTGAGTGGTTTGAAGATTTAACTGGAGAAAAAGAAGATGATATTGCCACAGAACTTGCAGTTTTAATGGATAAAGCTGGCGAGTTTTATGATGATGAAATGAAAAAATATGAATAGTTTTTATTTTTTTTAAATTATTACAAAGGCTCCTCTTTTTTTAGAGGAGTTTTTTTATTTCTATTTTTTTGCCTTTTAAGTAGTATTCTTAAAGTTCTGTTAAACCCATTTTAACCATGTAACTTATATATTTACCTATCGTCTTATGAGTGTAAATATATAAAATCAACAACAAAATGAGTTCTATAAAAATAAGTAAAACGCAAAAAAACGGTTCAGTAGAAATTATTCAATCAAAAAGAAATACTTGGAATACAAGAAGAAAGTATAACTATAAATACATTACTACTGTATTTTAGTTATTAGTTAGTTTTTAATAGTTGATCAAAGGTTAGAATTTTTATTTCTGACCTTTTTTCTTTGTTAATTTTTTACAGGAATTTTATCTCTGTTTATTTTACCTTTTTTTAAAGCTTTATAATTTTCGTAACAATCTAAAATGGCTTCTATCATTTGTAAATCAGAAGCTTTTTTTATGAAATATTCAGAATAATTACAATCTGTTAAAAGCTCAGTCAATTCTTGTCTGTCCATTTGTAGATATTCCATCATAACTTCTCTATCAAATTTACCAGATAACATTTTTCTTAAATCATCCTCTTTTTTTAATTTTTTTAATTTTTTTAGTTGATTGGGTTTTTTTCCAAATAAATTATATAAAAAATCTACAGGCTGAAAAAGGGCAGCAATAGGAGAGGAGAAGTTTTTTCCTCTAGGTTTACCCACTTCGTAAGTTTGTGGTAAACCGTTAATTTTTATTCTTGTAAATCTATCTTTAGGCACCATTTTTATATCTACTTCTAAAACTCCAATTAACTGAGTAGATTTTATAACCACTTCTTTGATTTCTTCTGGTTTTTCATATAAAGCTATCAATAATTCGTTTCCTTTTAATAAATCATTGGTAACTTTTAATTTTATAGAAGAAAAACCTAAATATGAAACTAAGATAGTATCATTTACTTTAGTGGGTAGCTCAAAAAAACCTTTGTCATCTGTAATTGTTCCTTGTACAGTATTTAAATTTAGTACGTGGGCAGCACTTAAAGGTTTTTTATTTTCTGCGTGAATAATTTGACCTTTTAAATTCCTAACTTGTAATGAATCTTTTTGTGAAAAAAGTGATAAAGAACTAAGTAAAAAAATAATAAATAGAAGTTTTTGCATATTGCGAAAATAATAATAATAACCTTTAAAAAGGTTAATAAATTGTGAAACAATTTAGTGTAATTTTTTTAAAGTGAAGTTTTTAAAATGTGCGCACGAGAAGATTCGAACTTCCACTTTCTTGCGAAAACAGCCCCCTCAAGGCTGCGCGTCTACCAGTTTCGCCACGTGCGCATTTTTTTAAAAGAAAAAAGTTAAGCCTAAACTTAACTTTTTTTCTGTGACCGGGCTGGGGCTCGAACCCAGGACCCTCTCCTTAAAAGGGAGATGCTCTACCAACTGAGCTACCAGGTCTTTTTTGTAAATGGATTGCAAATATAATATCAATCATTGGAATTATACAGAATAAAATGAAAAATTTTTAACCATATTTGCAGAAAATTTTTACAAAATGAAAATAGTATTATTAGGCTATATGGCTTCAGGTAAATCTAGTATTGGTAAAAGAATAGCTAAGGACTTAGTTAAGAGGTTTATAGATTTAGATGACTATATTATTGAAAAGGAAAAAATGTCTATTTCAGAAATTTTTGTGACTAAAGGAGAAGTATATTTTAGATTAATAGAAAACAAGTATTTAAAAGAAATTTTAACTCAAAAAGAAGATTTTATTCTTGCTTTGGGTGGGGGTACTCCTTGTTATGCAAATAATATGGAATTAATTAACAAAGAAAATGTAACTTCTGTATACTTAGAGGGTAGTACAGCAACTATGGTAGAAAGATTAATCAGAAAAAAAAGCAAAAGACCTTTAATTGCATCATTAGTAGATGATAAAATACCAGAATTTGTTGCGAAACATCTTTTTGAAAGAAGACCTTATTACGAGCAAGCTTCAATTAAAATAAAAATTGATAACAAAAAGAAAAAAGATATTGCAGAAGAAATTAAAGAAATCTATACTAAATAAGCAACTGCATCGTTTTTTAAAAACTCAACTTGAATATGCTCTTTTATAGATGTAGATAATGAAATTCCTTTAAAATCTGCTTTTACAGGATATTTTTTATGATTTCTATTTACTAAAACAGCTGTTTTAAACTTTTTTAATGGTACATCTAAAAAATGTTTTATTCCATATATTAAAGTGGTACCAGAGTTTAAAACATCATCTACTAAAACTAAAGATTTATTCTTGTAATCATTTACTTGTAAGGTAGTTGTAATCATGTTTAAAGGTTTCTTCTTATCAATCGTAACTTCACAAATTGTAACCTTTAAAGAAGAAATTTCTTGTAAAATTGCAACTAATTTTTCTGCAAACACATATCCATTACCAACAATACCAGCTACAATAACTTCTTTTTCAGATGCATTCGTTTCATAAATCTGATAAGCAATTCTTCGAATTTTTTGGTCTATTTGAGACTTAGTTAAAATAATATTTCCTTTAGTTGTCATATTCTTCTGTTGTATCTTCTTGATAATTTTCTATGTCTCTTCTATCTTTTTTTGTTGGTCTCCCAACTCCTTTTTTTCTATAATAATCTTTTGCAAATTTTAGAAGCTCCGTTTTTTCAAATTCTTCTTTTGGAGTAATATCTTTTCTATACAAATCTACCAATTTAGCTCCAACTCTGCTTGGAGGTAAATCTAAAATTTTTATTTTATAATTTATTTGATTTTTTCTTATAGAAAGTATTTCGTTACCAAAAACTTCTTTAGATGGTTTTACATTAGTGCTTTCTATTTTTATATGCCCTTTTTTACAAGCATTTGTAGCAATACTTCTTGTTTTAAAAACACGTATACACCATAAATATTTATCAATTCTCATAAAAAAAGTTAAAAAGGAATGTTTGTCTTTTTACAAAGATATAAAAATGCTAAATTGCACCCTCAAATTTTAGAATAAATGAACAAAATAAAATATATATTAAGTATACTAATTTTAAGTATAATTTTAATTTCTTGTGAGAATAATAGAGTTGTAAATCCTTTTGCAAATGTAAATCATGAAGAATTAGCAATAAAAGACAATGATTCTATTATAGCTTTTTTAAAAAATAATTATTACGATGCTTCAAAAGATTCTATAAAACCTTTGGTATCTGGAAAAATATCTATGTTTACTGATACCAAGTTAAAAACATTAAGTGTAACAGAAAATGATATCAATTATAAGTTATATGTATATGTAGCAGAAGAAGGTATGCCCAATCCAGATAAAGGTTTTCCAACGGTTGTAGACTCTGTTTTTGTCCAATATGAAGGTAGATTATTATTAAATTCAAAATCTTTAAGCGATTCTTTTGATAGTAATACTCAGTTTTGGTTTACATTAAGTAGTGTAGTAAGAGGATGGGCTTATGGTTTTGGTAAATTTAAAGGAGGAGAACTTAAAAAAGATGCAAATGGAGGGCCATTTAATGGACCAATTACCTACCTAAATGGAGGAAAAGGTGTTTTGTTTATTCCTTCAGGTTTAGGATATCCTTCTAGTGACTTAAATAATATACAAAGAGTACCAGCACTGGTAGATGATGTTTTAGTTTTTTATGTAAAATTGTTTGACCATATAGAAAATACAGATGAAGATTTAGATGGTATACCTTCTATTATGGAAGATATTGATGGAGATGGCGATCCAAGAAATGATGATACTGATAAAGATGGAATTCCAAATTATAGAGATACAGATGATGATAATGATGGTACATTAACTAAAAATGAGGATAAGAATATGGATGGAAATCCAGCCAACGATTTTAATGACCCATCAAAACCTACAGTGCCAGATTATTTGAATCCAGATATAAAATAGAAATTTGACGTCCTAAAAAAGCGTTACAGAATTAATAATTTAAAGGTAGTGATTTTATATCACTGCCTTTTTTAGTTTTATATTTTTTTTCTCTTGATGATATCTTATAACTATAAATAATCTATAATAAAATAGCTGTTTTATTATCTAAAATTAATTATAATTTTAATTGTAAGAGATTTTACAGTATACTACTCATATAAAAATCTATCTTCTATTTTTCTTGATAAGTATTTTATCAATTCCCATTCAAAACCTGCTGAATCACAATAATAAAATCTTTTTCTAAATTTCTTATCAGGTGTTTCAATTCCTTTATTATAGCCAGCTTTAATTAGCTTTTTTTCTATATCACTAATATTATTCACAACTAAACCAATGTGATTAAATCCATAATTAATATAGGCTTGATTTGGTTTTTTGGGTTCAGCTTCTAAAAGTGATTCTTGTAAAGCAAAATAGAATTTACTATTGCCAATATTCATCCAAAGTTTGTCGTTGATTGGGTTTTCATCATTTCTGATTTTCAAAGTCTGGAGCAACAATTTTTAAGAAGTTTACAGCAGCATAAACATCTGGGATAGTAATGTTTACATTTTCAATTATTGTCATCATCATTTAAATTTTTAAGCAATGTAAAAAAGATAAATAATGAATTGAATAAAAATTGATTGTAATTTTTGATGTTCCTATATGTTCATACTATTTCTCTGTTCTTGAGAAAACAATATTTCAAATCTAATCTATTGTTGAATCAAAGAATTAGAATAGTGAAAATAATAGAAATTGCTGTCTTTTTAGTTTTTAGGATATTTCTCCCAAGGTTTACTATTTTTAGCTCTAGGACCTTGTAGTTTTTTTCTTGCTTTGATCTGAACAATAATTTTAGTATCTGATTTTTCTTTGTTCCAAATTTTCTGATTTTTTAATTCTGGAGCAGATATATCATCCTTTTTAAAACTATTTACAATTAAAATTGTTGTAGCTTTATTTTGTTCCCAAACTTTAGCGTTTTTGACTTTTGGACCAGTTTTTCTTTTAGAAGATTGAGCGAAAATACTACTACCACTTAAAATTAAGATAGATAAAAATAACAGTCGTTTCATAATAGAATTTTTTAGATATTTCTTAAAAAAAAGTCTTTAAAATCTTTACAAAGATAAGAAAATGTAAATTGAAAATATGTTAAATTATTATAAAAAAAAGAATATTCTTTTAAAATATTAGGTATAATTTATAATATATAGATAATAATTGATTATATCATAATAATTTAAATCTATGAAATATTCAAAATATTATAAATAAATCTTACGTTTTAGGAAATTTGTCTCTAATTTTTTCCAAACCTAAATTATGAATGCTTCCTATATGAGAATGTTGTTTGCCTAAATCTGGTTTGTAAGTTCCTGCTTGAACTTGACCACCAATTTGTTGATAGGCTTCTCTAAAACTCATTCCTTCTACCACCAAATTATTGATTGAATCTACTGTAAACAAGTATTGATATTTCTCATCATTTAAATCGATATCTTTTACAATTACTTGCTGAATGGAATAATTAAATATGTCTAAAATATCTTTTACATCTTCAAAAGCAGCAATGATATTTTCTTTTAACAATTGAAAGTCTCTGTGATAACCAGTTGGTAGATTGTTGGTAATCAGTAACATTTCAGAATGTAAAGCCTGAATTTTATTACATTTTCCACGAATCAATTCAAACACATCAGGATTTTTCTTGTGAGGCATAATGCTACTTCCTGTGGTTAGTTCATCTGGAAAAGTAATAAATCCAAAATTCTGACTCATATACAAACAAACATCCATTGCAAAACGAGCCATAGTGTTACACAAACCTCCTAAAGCAGCTGCAATAGAACGTTCACTTTTTCCTCTACTTAATTGGGCTGCAACTACATTGTATTTTAAAGTTGCAAAATCCAATTCCTTTGTGGTTAATTCTCTATCAATAGGGAAAGAGCTACCATAACCAGCAGCAGAACCTAAAGGATTTTGGTCTACAACTTTAGTCACTGCATTTAATACATAAACGTCATCAATTAGCAATTCTGCATAAGCAGAAAACCACAATCCAAATGATGATGGCATAGCAACTTGTAAATGCGTGTAACCGGGTAAAAGACTGTCTTTATGTGTTTCAGCCAAACTTAACAACGTATCAAACAACGTTTTTACTTTATCATTTACAATGGCTAAATTCTCTTTGTAATAGAGTTGTAAAGCCACTAAAACTTGATCGTTTCTTGAACGAGCAGTATGAATTTTTTTACCAACTTCACCTAATTTATTGGTCAGTTCCCGCTCAATTTTAGAATGTACATCTTCAAAAGAAGGTTCTATTACAAAGTCTCCATTTTCAATATCTGTAGCTAATTCTTGCAATCCTTTTTTTAGGTCTGCCAATTCATCAGCAGAAATAATTCCAATAGATTCTAACATTATAGAGTGTGCTAAAGAAGCTTGCACATCATATTTTGCAATGTGTATGTCAATTTCTCTGTCATTACCCACAGTAAAGTTTTCGATTTGTTTGTCTATTGAAAATCCTTTATCCCAAAGTTTCATATTTTTTCTTAGTTTTTGGTTTTGTCATTTTGAGCATTACTAAAATCAAAATATATTTTGATTGAAAGTAACTTGCGAAGCAAAAAATGGAGTCGAAAAATCTCTTTTTTTTAGATTTCTCCACAAGGTCGAAATGACAATTTAGTTGTTTTTTAATGTGTCTGGTCGAGCGCAGTCGAGACCTAATTTAATTTGTAAATATAAAAAACCTCTCGACTGCGCTCGAGGTGACATTAATTTAAACGATTACACGATTCAACAATTCTACATAAATTTGTATTCCTTCTTCAATTTCTGATAAATAAATAAATTCATCAGCAGAATGAGAGCGTGTGCTATCTCCAGGTCCTAATTTTAAGGATTGGCAAGATAACACAGATTGATCAGACAAGGTTGGAGATCCATAAGTTGTTCTTCCCATTGCTATTCCTGCTTTTACCAAATCGTGGTCTGTTGAAATAGAGGAGGAATTCAATCGCAAACTTCTTGGAGTTATTTTACTACAAGGAGATTGTTCTTGCAAAATGTCTGCAATTTCTTGGTTAGAATAGGCATCATTTACACGAACATCAACCACTAAATCTACGTGACCAGGAACTACATTGTGTTGCGAACCTGCATTCATTTGAGTGACTGTCATTTTTACATCACCTAAAGCATCTGAAGATTTCTCAAATTTAAAATCTTTAAACCACTGTAAAACTTCAATGGTGTTGTAAATTGAATTGTTATCATTTGGATGTGCTGCATGACTTGGAGTTCCATCAACCTGCGCATCAAAAACGACCAAACCTTTTTCAGCAACCGCTAAATTCATTAAAGTAGGTTCACCAACTATAGCTACATCAATATGAGGAATGATGGGCAACATAGAGTTTAAGCCATTATTTCCACTGTTTTCTTCCTCTGCAGAAGCTACAATAACCAAATTGTATTTTAAATTTTCTTGCGCATAAAAATTGGTAAAAGTTGCGATTAAAGAAACCAAGCAACCACCTGCATCATTACTTCCTAAACCGTATAATTTACCATCTTTTACAATCGCTTTAAAAGGATCGTTGGTGTATTTTGAGTTTGGGTGAACTGTATCATGATGTGAGTTTAACAACAACGTAGGTTTACTTTCATCAAAATATTTGTTCGTTGCCCAAATGTTATTTTTTGTTCTTTTAAATGGAATTTGGTATTCTTTAAACCATCCTTCAATTAATAACGCAGTGTTTTCTTCTTCTTCAGAAAAAGATTGTGTTTCAATCAAATTCTTTAAAAGTGTTATTGCGTCTTTTGTTAATTTTTCTAAGGTCATAATTATAAAGTAATTGTTGTAAACAACTCGTTTTCTTTGGTTAACATTGATGTATTTCCAATATGAACTTTTTGCACTCCATTATGTAAGGCATCAAAACAATTGTCTAATTTAGGAATCATTCCATCAGAAATTACTCCGCTTTTAAGTAATTCTTTGTATTTATCAGTATTAATATTTTTAATTACTGAATTTTTATCATCAAAATCTTGTAAAACACCATTCAATTCAAAACAATAATAAATTGATGTATCGTAGAGTTTACTCATTCCTACACCAATTGTGCTTGTAATGGTATCTGCATTGGTGTTTAATAATTGTCCATTTCCATCATGTGTAATCGCACAAAAAACAGGTGTAAAATCCGCTTGAATTAATTTATCAATCGAATTGTTTGCCACTTTTTTTACATCACCAACAAAACCAAAATCAATTTCTTTAACTGGTCTTTTATCAGATTGAATACTGTTGATATCTGCACCAGTTAAACCTATGGCATCAGTACCTAAGGCTTGTAGTTTAGCAACCACATTTTTGTTGACTAAACCACCATAAACCATTGTAATAACCTCTAAAGTTTCAGCATCAGTAATACGTCTACCATTTACCATCTTAGATGCTATGCCTAATTTTGAAGCAATATGAGTTGCTCTTTTTCCACCTCCGTGAACTAAAATTTTCTTTCCTTTTAGATTAGAAAATAGTTTTAGAAACGCATTTAAAGAAGTTTCATTTTCTATGATGTTTCCACCTATTTTTATGATTGATAACTGTTCTTTCATTTTATGCTGAATTTGTTTCAGTATCTTTTAATTTTCCCAATAGGGAAAAAATAATACTTAATATTTTAATTTTTGTCATTTCGACCTTGTGGAGAAATCTAAACTAATAAGATTTCTCAACTTCATTATCATTTCGTTCGAAATGACATTTATATTCGTTTGTCATTCCCAACTTGATTGGGAATCTATTTTTTATGGATTCCCGTTTTCACGGGAATGACATTAAATTATAATTATATGTGATTCTGAAACGAGTTCAGAATGACGAAAACCTAAAGGTTTTCTAATATCTTTTTCAATACCAATTGCGCAGCAAAAGTTCTGTTATTTGCTTGTTCAATTACTAAAGAACTTTCTGAATCTAAAACAGCATCTTCTACAACCACATTTCTTCTTACTGGCAAACAGTGCATAAATTTTGCATCACTAATTTTATCTTTGGTAATCATCCAGTCTTTATCAACTTTAAGAATTTTTCCATAATCATTATAAGAACTCCAGTTTTTGGTATATATAAATTCAGCATCTTTAAAAGCTTCTGACTGATTGTGATAAATAGGAATTTCTTTTGTGATTTCTGGATTCAAATCATATCCTTTAGGATTAGCAATTACAAGCTCAACATCCATTTTTTGCATGGCTTGTACAAAGCTATTTCCAACTGCGTGAGGTAATGCTTTAATGTGTGGTGCCCAGCTTAAAACTACTTTTGGTTTCTTTTTGGTTGTGTTCTCTGCAATTGTTATAGCATCTGTTAAACCTTGTAAAGGATGACCAGTTGCACTTTCCATATTTACAATAGGCACAGAAGCAAATTTTACAAAAGAATTTAAAACTTGTTCTGAGTTGTCTTTTTCTTTGTCTGTTAGCGTAGGAAAAGCTCTTACTGCAATCACATCACAATATTGTGAAACTACAGCAGCAGCTTCTTTAATATGTTCTGCTGTATTGCCATTCATAACAGTGCCATCTCCAAACTCTATTCCCCAAGCATCACCAGAAACATTCATTACAATTGGATTCATTCCCAAATTTAAAGCGGCTTTTTGTGTGCTTAAACGTGTACGTAAACTCGAGTTGAAGAATAATAAACCTAAGGTTTTGTTTTGTCCTAATTCGATATTCGCTAATGGATTTGCTTTAATTTCTCTGGCTTCTTCAATCCAAGAATTGATATCGTCAATGTCTTTTATGGATGTGTAATGTTTCATTTTTTATGTTTTTCCTGCAAGGTCTTTATGACCTTGTAGATATTCTTAAATGTTTTTCTGATACCTACAAGGTTTTTAAAATCTTGCAGGAGTTTATTTAATTTTTGTAAACGGAACTTTATTTTCAAATGCATTTGTAATAAAATGATCTTCCAATCCGTTTACAATCCACGTTTCTATATTTGCTTTTTGTGCTACTTCAGCAGCTTCAATTTTCGATTGCATTCCTCCACTTCCATGAGTAGATTTTGCATTGACAATCTCGTTTTTTAAATCCTCAAAATTGATTACTTCTTCAATAGTTTTTGGTTGTTTATTTTTGATGGATTTTTTGGTATAAATTCCATTGGTATTAGTTGCAATAATAAGTAAATCTACCTCTAATAAGGATGCTGTTAGCGCTGCTAATTTATCGTTATCACCAAACTTAATTTCATCAGTGGCAACAGTATCATTTTCATTGATAATCGGAATGTAATTATTGTTTACCAAAACATTTATAGTATTGGTAATATTGGTTCTACTTTCTTCTTTTTCAAAATCAGAATAGGAGAGGAGGCACTGAGAACTCAACAAACCATATTCTCTAAAAATCTCTTGATAAATTCTGATTAAATGAGGCTGACCAATTGAAGCCAAAGCTTGTTTTACAAAAACTTCACTTTGCAAACTTTCTAATTTTACAAACTGTTTTGCCACAGCAATAGCACCAGAACTTACAATAATAAATTCGCAAGTATCTTTGAGTTTTGCAATCTGATTTGCAATATCTTCAATTTTTCCTCTTGAAATATTATTGGTCTCCTTTGTTAAGGTGTTAGAACCAATTTTTAGTAATATGCGTTTCTTTTTATCCATTTGTTAATTATGTAATTACGATTTTTCTATCCTGTCATTTCGAGTGATTTTTAATTTAGAGCTTAAGCGAAATATTAAAAATTGTATCGAGAAATCTTAGATTCCTCTGTTTCGCTATCGCTTCAATCGGAATGACATACCCTAAACCTCTTTAATTTCTAACTTGTCCTTCTCCATGAACATACCATTTATTAGTAACCAAATGTTGTAAACCAATTGGTCCACGTTGATGTAATTTGTCTGTACTAATTGCCAATTCTCCACCCAAACCTAATTGACCTCCATCTGTAAAACGAGTAGAAGCATTATGATACACAGCAGCACAATCAATATTTTCCATAAAAACCTTTGCAATAGCCTCATTTTTTGTGATGATTGCTGCAGAATGTCCTCCAGAATATTGGTTTATTTTAGCAATAGCTATTTCATTAGAAGCAATCTCTCCAATTACAATTTTATAATCTAAAAACTCTTCATACCAAACAGTATCAGAAGAAATTTGCTCTAAATTATGGTTTGTAGCAACAATCTCATCACCTAAAACCACAATTTTATAGTCTTTCAATTTTGATATCAATTGATTGACAAAGTCCTTTTTATTGGGAAGATTTTCATCAACCAAAACTTTATCGACTGCATTACAAGCAGATATTTTTGATTTTCCGTTCAAAATGACATCAAAAGCAATATCTATATCTGCTTCTTTTTCTACATATACAAAGTTATTTCCACGTCCGCTAATAATAACAGGACAAGTTGCGTGTTGCTTTACAAAAGCAATTAAACGTTCTCCACCTCTTGGCACAATTAAATCGACTTTTTGAGTTGGTTTTTCTAAAAATGCTTGGGTTTCTGTTCTGTTGAACTGCAAGTACTCAACCCAATCAGTGGCAGCATTATGCTCTTTTAAAGCTTGATGCCATAATGCTACAATTTTAAGGTTAGAATTTAAAGATTCTTTTCCTCCTTTTAATAAGATTTTATTTCCTGATTTAAAAGCAATTCCTGCAGCTTCAACTGTTACATCTGGTCTTGATTCATAAATGATTAAAACCGAACCAAAAGAAGCTGTTTTGTTGTACACTTGCATTCCGTTTTCGTGCAGAAAACTAAAAAGCTCCACACCAACAGGATCTTCTTGTGAAGCTAAATGTCTTGCAGCTTTTATCATTTCATCAACTTTAGCATCATTCACTTTTAAACGATCAAACATAGAAATGTCATCACCTTTATAAGCCTCTAAATCAGTTTTATTAATGTTGATGATTTCTGCTCTATGCTCTTCTAAAAGTTCTGCCATGGTTAGCAAAACGTTGTTTCTTGTTTCTATGGATAATAAGGTATTCATAATTTTGTTGTTGAATTAGACTTCGACAAGCTCAGTCTGACATCCTTATTTTTATTTTATTTGTAATGCATCAATTAAAGCTTCAAAAAACTGATTGATATGATCTTTTCTTACGGTTAATGGAGGTAAAATTCTCAGTAACTTTTTATTGGCTGCTCCACCTGTAAAAATGTGATACTCATAAATTAACTTCTTTCTTAAATCACTCACTTCAAAATCGAACTCTAAACCTAACATTAAGCCACGTCCTTTAATGTTTTTTATCTGTGGAATCGTTTTCGCTATTTTGATAAAATATGCAGACATTTCATTGACATTGTCTATTAAATTTTGCTCTTCAATTACATTTAAAACCGATAAACCAGCAGCACAAGCCAAATGATTTCCGCCAAAAGTAGTACCTAACATACCAAATTTTGCTTCTATACCTGGGTGAATTAAAATTCCACCAATAGGAAAACCATTTCCCATTCCTTTGGCAATAGAAATAATATCTGGAGTTACATTATAATGCTGAAAAGCAAAAAACTTTCCAGAACGCCCATAGCCAGACTGCACTTCATCAGCAATAAAAAGTGTATGGTTTGCTTTACAAAGTGCATCAACTTGTTCAAAGAATTCAGTAGTTGCTTCATCTAAACCACCTACACCTTGAATAAATTCTACAATTACAGCACAAACGTCACCTTTTTCTAATTCTCTTTTTATACCCTCAATATCATTTAAATCAAGAATTGTAACTTCTTGTTGTGCGTTAATAGGTGCAATAATGTTTTTATTGTCAGTGGCAGCAACAGCAGCAGAAGTTCTTCCATGAAAACCATTTTTAAAAGCAATCACTCTTTTTTTCTCTGTTTTAAAAGAAGCTAATTTTAATGCATTTTCATTGGCCTCAGCACCAGAATTGCATAAAAACAATTCGTAATTTGTACAACCAGAAAGCGTTTCAATTTTATCTGCTAATTTTTTTTGTAATGGATTTTGAATGGCATTCGAATAGAATCCTAATTTAGAAACTTGCTTTGTTATGGCTTCTACATATTTTGGATGTGCGTGACCAATAGAAATTACTGCATGACCACCATATAAGTCTAAATATTCAGTTTTATTTTTATCGTAAACAAATACTCCTTTGGCTTTAACAGGAGTGACATCATACAGAGGATAAACGTTAAATAATGGCATATTAAAAGTTTTAATTTTTGGTTGATGGTGTTTGTTATTTTGTTTTTATGTGATTGATTTTATCAAATGATTTGTTAATTCCTTTGATTAAAGATGAGCTTAAACCTTGGTGTTCCATTTCGTTTAAACCTTCTATAGTGCAGCCTCCAGGAGTAGTTACTCTGTCTATTTCTGCTTCAGGATGATTGCCAGATTCTTTTAACAAAGTAGCTGCCCCAAAACATGTTTGCATTGCTAATTCATGAGCTTCGTGAGCTTCAAAACCTAATTGAATGGCACCTTGAGTTGTTGCTCTGATTAATCGCATCCAAAACGCAATTCCGCTTGCACAAATTACTGTTGCAGCTTGCAATTGTTCTTCAGGAATTTCCATAGAAATACCTAAACTGTTAAAAATGGTTTTGGCAACATCTATTTTTTCTTTTCCTTTTACATTAGGAGAAAGACACGTCATAGACTGCCCTACAGAAGCAGCAGTATTTGGCATTGAGCGAATAATAAATTTATCAACCCCAACAATGGCTTCAATTTTGGCAATTGAAAACCCAGTAATTACAGAAATTAAAATGTGATTTTCTTTTAAAAGTGGTTTTACATTATTTAAAATTTTCTCTAAATGTCTTGGTTGAACTGCAAAAATTAGAATGTCAGCATTTTTTACTGCTTCAGTATTATCAGAAGTTAAGACAACTTCATTATAATCGTTAAATCCTTTAATAGAATTGGTGTTTCGTTTTGTTAGGTATAAAGAACTCACCACTTTATTTGTTAATAAACCTTTGGCTATAGATTGTCCTAAACTTCCAGCTCCAATAATTGCTACTTTCATAATAAAAAATATTTCAAAGTTGTAAACTTTATTCTTTAATTTGTCTTTCCTGCAAAAGCAGGAATCTATTTTATCCTGCAAGGTCTTTTTTTGACCTTGTAGGTATCGCTTTTTAACACCTACAAGGTTTTTAACACCTACAAGGTTTTTAACACCTACAAGGTTTTTAACACCTACAAGGTTTTTGAAACCTTGCAGGATTTTCCAACTTATTCTTCCTAAAAATAATTCGCTTTTAAATTTAAACCTAAGGTTTCTTCAAAGCCATACATTAAATTCATATTCTGGATTGCTGCTCCAGAAGCCCCTTTTAACAAATTATCAATAGTACTTGTAATTAATAATTTATTTCCGTGTTTTTCTAACTGCACCAAACATTTATTTGTGTTTACTACTTGTTTCATGTGAATGCTTTCATCAGAAACAAAAGTAAAAGCTGCATCTTTATAAAAATCTTTATATATTTTTTTTGCATCTTCCAATGAACCTTCAAATTTGGTATAAGTGGTTGCAAAAATTCCTCTTGAGAAATTCCCTCTATTTGGCATAAAGTTAATTTCTGAATCAAAATCAGCTTGTAATTGATTTACAGTCTGATTAATTTCACCTAAATGTTGATGTGCAAACGCTTTATAATGTGAAAAGTTATTATCTCTCCACGTAAAATGTGTGGTTTTCGATAACGAAGTTCCTGCACCAGTTGCACCAGTTACTGCATTAATATGAACATCATTTTTTAACAATCCATTTGCAGCTAAAGGTAAAATTGCCAATTGTAAAGCAGTAGCAAAACAACCAGGATTTGCAATGTATTGTGCAGCTTGAATGGCTTCTTTTTGCAATTCAGGTAAACCATAAATAAACTCTTTACCATCTATGACTTTATCTTTTACCAATCTAAAATCATTACTTAAATCAATGATTTTTGTGTTGTCAGAAAAATGATTTGCTTTTAAAAATGCTGTTGAATTTCCATGACCTAAGCACAAGAATAATACATCTACATTAGCATTGATTTCTTGGGTAAATTCAATTTCTGTATCTCCAATTAAATCTTGGTGTACTTTGTATAGCTTGTTTCCAGCATTAGAAGTACTGTACACAAAATTGATATTTGTTTTTGGGTGATTCAATAATAATCGAATCAATTCTCCAGCTGTGTAACCTGCACCACCAATAATTCCTACTTGTAATTTTTTCATTATTTACTATTTATCCTGCAAGGTTTCAAAAACCTTGTAGGTGTTTGATTTTATACCTACAAGGTTTTTGAAACCTTGCAGGAATATCTATAATTAAGAGTTTACTTGTTGATATATTTTATTCTGATTTCCTAAAATCTTGATAAATCCTTTAGCATCATCAGCTGTCCACGCTTTATTTTCTTCACCATAGGTACTGAACTTGCTTGACATTAAATCGTGTTTAGAAACAATTCCGTCTAAAGAGAAATGATACGGTTTTAAAGTAACAGTTACATCACCAGAAACCATTTTTTGAGAACTTTGTAAAAAAGCTTCCATATCTCTCATCACAGGATCTAAATATTGACCTTCGTGCAAATGCATTCCATAGAAACTCGATAAATATTCTTTGTGTTGTAATTGCCATTTGGTTAACGTGTGTTTCTCTAATAAATGATGTGCTTTTATAATAATTAAAGCAGCTGCAGCTTCAAAACCTACTCTTCCTTTAGTACCTACAATAGTGTCTCCAACGTGAATATCTCTACCAATTGCATATTTAGCAGCAATTTCATTTAGGTTTTCGATATTAATTTCAGGAACATTAGATTCGCCATTTAAAGCAACAAACTCACCATTTTTAAACGTTAAGGTTACTTTTTCTTCTCCATTTTTTTCAAGTTGAGAAGGGTAAGCTTCACTTGGTAAAGGTTTTTCTGAGGCTAAAGTTTCAACTCCACCAACACTTGTTCCCCAAAGACCTTTATTTACAGAATACTTTGATTTTTCCCAGTTCATATCAATCCCTTCAGATTTTAGATAATCAATTTCTTCCTGTCTGGTTAATTTTTGATCTCTAATAGGTGTAATAATATTGATGTTAGGAGCTAAAGTTTGAAAAATCATATCAAAACGTACTTGATCATTTCCTGCACCTGTACTTCCATGAGCAATATATTTTGCACCAATTCTTTTTGCATATTCTACAATTTCTATAGCTTGAATAATTCTCTCAGCACTAACTGATAAAGGATATGTTGCATTTTTTAATACATTTCCAAAAATTAAATATTTAACTACTTTATTATAAAAAATAGGAACTGCATTGATGTTTTTATAAGTAGTAACTCCCATTTTATAAGCGTTACTTTCTATATGATTGATTTCTTCTTTTGAGAATCCACCAGTGTTTACACTTACTGCGTGAACTTCATATTCTTTTGATAAACTTACAGCACAATAGGAAGTGTCTAAACCACCACTATAAGCAATTACTAATTTTTTCATTTTTTATCTTTTTTTAAAAACAAACTCTGTTTTATATTTTTTAACCTTTTAAATACGTTTTCTTTTACTTCTTTAGTAGCTTCTTTGTTATTATTTTTAGGGTCAAATAACATTCCTGTACACAAACACATTTTTCTATTTGTTCTTGTTAAAACATCAAAGTTTCTGCAAGTTTGGCAGCCATCCCAAAAGCTTTGGTCGTCTGTTAATTCAGAAAAAGTAACAGGTTTATACCCTAAATCGCTATTTAGTTTCATTACTGCTAAACCAGTAGTAATACTAAATACTTTTGCATCTGGAAACTTTGTTCTGGAGTGCTTAAAAACAACTTCTTTAATTTTTTTTGCCAACCCTATATTTCTATAATCTGGATGTACAATTAGTCCAGAATTGGCAACAAATTTTCCATGTCCCCATTTTTCGATGTAGCAAAATCCAGCAAATTTGCCATTGTCTAAAGCAATTACAGCATTCCCATTTTCCATTTTAGATTTAATGTATGCTGGTTTTCTCTTTGCAATTCCAGTTCCTCTAACTTGAGCTGCATCTTCTATAGTTTTACAGATGATTTCTGCGTATTTACTATGTTTTTCGTTAGCAATAACAATTTCCATTGTATTGTGTTTTATTCTTTATGTTATGTTGAAAATATTTTTATTGTAATGCGAAATTGGACTCACCTAATTTCATAATAATCTAAGCACCCAAAGGGCGTAGAGAAAAATTACGTCGAATATTGTTATTTTTTAAAATAACTGAAGTTTGTAAGTAAGTTTTGTAAGAAAGATTCACGATAAAAAAATAAATGGTTAAATACTGTAATAGGTTAATTTGTTGCTAAAGTAGAGTATTAGCGACGACGATTGCGCAAGCGCAAACAGGGAACTATTGTAGTACATAATTTATTTCTTCTTGAAGTAATCATGCTACAAAAGTATATATTTTTTAAATGAGAGTATCAAAAATGTAACGTTTTTTTGTAAGTTTTATGAAATTTAAACAAATTAGTAATCTTAGTTAAAAATTCATCAAAATAAAGGTAGAATATTGATTTTTTGATAATCTTTAAATTGATTTGTCTATTAGTGTTTTACAATTTATGATGTCATTTTGTTAAAAATAACAACTCATCCTACAAAAATTACAGTTGGGTATGGTTTAATTTTAAAAACTTGAGTTGTGTTGCATCTTTGTAGCATCAATAATCATTAAAACTTAAAATTATGAAACTTATAGTAGGACTTTTAGTAGCAACAATGTTATTTATTACAAACACAGTTACTGCACAAAATAGCACAATTACTGTTACTGTAGCAAATGTAACTTCTGATAATGGTAAAGTAGGATTTGCTTTATACAATAAAGAAAACTTTATGGGAACTCCAATTCAAGGAAAAGAAGGGAAAATTAAAAATGGAAAAACTACTGTTATTTTTGAAAACGTACCTCAAGGAGAATATGCAATTACTTGTTACCATGATAAAAATAATAATGGCAAAATGGATTTTTCAGCAAACGGAATGCCTTTAGAAGATTATGGAGCATCTAATAATGTAATGGCTTTTGCACCTCCAACTTTTGAAGGAGCCAAATTTTTATTGAAAGATAAAAACTTAAAATTAGAGATTAAATTTTAGTAAATTACAAGCAATTAATTTCTAATTTAGAATGATGGAAGACCAAGGGATATATACTATAAAAAGTGTTAAAAAAGGAGCGATACTTTGTTTGAAATTAACCATAATTTTTGGGCTACTTTTTGGAGTAGTATTTGGTCAGCGTACTTTAGAGGGCATTATTTGGTCTTTTATTATTTCTGGAATGTATTCTTTTGGTATTGGTTTTGGTAATGGGTTTATAAATAATTATTTATCAAAAAAATGGGATTGGATAACACAAACCAATCAAAGAGTTTGGGCTGGTATTGTTGCCACATTATTATATACTGTTCCTGTAGTTTTAATAATAGACTACATTGTTTTTATAATTATAAATGGTAATGACCCAAAAACTTTTTTTAATGGTAATTTTCTTTGGGTTCACCTGTTTTATATTATTCTGTCTTTAGGAATTTCTACTTTTTTACATGCAAGAGGTTTTATGCAGAATTGGAAATCTGCAATGACCAGAGAAACTACAAAACAAGAAATTGTAGCAAAAACAGAAACAGCGAAGTTCGAGTCATTAAAAAATCAATTAGACCCTCATTTTTTGTTTAATAGTTTAAATGTATTAACCAGTTTAATTGGCGAAAATCCGAATCAAGCAGAAAAATTTACCACGAAACTATCTAAAGTGTATAGATATGTTTTAGAACAAAGAAATAAAGATTTAGTTCCCATTTCTGAGGAATTGCTATTTGCCAAAACGTATATGCAATTATTAGGAATGCGTTTTGAAGATGCTATAAAATTTAATATTCCTGATACAGTTAGTAATGATGAACTTAAAATGGTACCACTATCATTGCAACTATTATTAGAAAATGCAGTAAAACACAATGTGGTTTCATCCTCTAAACCCTTAGTGATATCAATTTATGAGGAGAATAATCATTTGATTATAGAAAATAACATCAACCCTAAAGAAGCAATAGGAAAAAGCACCAAAGTTGGGTTACAAAACATTGCTGATAGGTATGGATTAATAACAGATAAACCTGTTAAAATAGAAAATAACAACACAACTTTTAAGGTGAGTTTACCTCTCCTTTATAAAATGAACAATATTATGTATTCAGACGATTTAGAAAATAGCAAATATGTAAAAGCTGTAGAAAGAGTAGAAAAGTTAAAAGAATTTTATCAAAATTTAGCTTCTTACTGTTTAGTAATTCCTTTTTTAATTTTTATCAATTTAAGATTTTCACCACAATTTCATTGGTTTTGGTTTCCAATATTTGGATGGGGAATAGGTTTAGTATTCCACTTTTTAGAAGTAAATAATTACAATATTTTCTTAGGAAAAAATTGGGAAGACAGAAAAATTAAAGAGTTGATGGAGAAAGAAAATCAACAAAAAAGATTACGATAATGAAACAAAAATTTACACAAGAACAAAAGTATGTTTTAGCTCGTAAAAGAGTAGAAAGAATAAGTAAATTTTATAAACATTTAGCCATTTATATAATTGTAAACATCTTTTTAAGTGCCGTTTTTATTGTAGGAGATATGAATGATGGAGACACATTTAAGGAAGCTTTTACAGACTATCATAACTATAAAATATGGATATATTGGGGAATAGGAATTATTTTCCAAGCATTAAATACTTTCGGGATTAATTTTATTTTTAATAAAGATTGGGAAGAAAGAAAGGTAAAAGAATATATGAATGATGATAAATACAGAAGATAAGATGGATGCAGGTTTTTCAAAAGAACAACGCTATTATAAAGCCCAAAAAAAAGTAAAGGAAATAAAAGGGTTTTACACACACTTGGCTATTTATTGCTTGGTAATTCCTGTAATTATTTTTGTAAATTTAAAATATGTACCAGAATTTTATTGGTTTTGGTTTTCTGTTTTAGGTTGGGGAATGGGTTTATTCTTTCATTGGTTAGGTATTTTCGGATTTAAATTATTAGGATTTGGAAATAACTGGGAAGAAAGAAAGATTAAAGAATTTATGAACGAGAATAAGTAAGTCATGAAATCAAATTATATACATTATCATTTAAACTTAATTGCTCAAAAACAAATTAAAGACATCAAAGGTTTTTATACCCACTTTTTTGCAACGTTTCTAATTTTGCCTTTTCTTGTTTTTATTAATTTGCAAACAGTACCACAGTTTTATTGGTTTTGGTATGCAATTATAGCTTGGTTTATTGGTTTGATTATACATTGGGTAAATGTATTTGCTTTTTCTAAAATGGGTTTTAAATCTGAATGGAAAGAGAAAAAAATAAATGAAATTGTAGACAGTAATGCTCTTAACGAAACTATTTTAGATGAAGAGTACCTTCAAGAAAAATATTATTTAAAAGCTAAAAAAGAAGCTGAAGAAATAAAAGAATTTTATGTTCATTTAATTGTGAATGTATTAGCTTTTCCAATCATCCTTTTTGTCAATTTAAAATTTGTACCAGGATTTCACTTCTTTTGGTTTGCTTTAGGAGGAATGCTAATTGCACTATTTTTTCATTGGTTGGGAGTGTTTGGTTTCGAGTTTTTAGGATTAGGAAAAAATTGGGAAGAAAGAAAAACAGCAGAAATATTAAAAAAATACAAATAAAATGCAACAAGATTTTAGACAAGAAAACAGTTATATAAAAGCAAAAAAAAGAGTAAAGGACATTAAAGGATTTTATATTCATTTAATGGTTTATGTTATTGTAAACCTATTTCTTAGTGGTATAATAATATTTGGGTTATCACAAAGTGGAGATAGTTTTGATGAAATAATTTCTAATTTTGGAGTGTATTCTACTTGGATTTTTTGGGGAATAGGAATGTTTTTTCATTGGTTAGGCGTTTTCGGTTTTAAATCTATTGGTTTTGGAAGAGATTGGGAAGAAAGAAAAATTAAAGAAATGATGGAGAAAGAAGAACAAAAGAATAGGTTTTAGTGTAAGGAAGAAGAAAGAAGAAAGAGTGAAGAAATTTCAAAAAAAATGAATTCAATATGATTTTTTTAATTTTCTAAAAACTAAAAATATGTTTTCTACAATAGGATATATTCATTTATTCTTTGCCATAGTTTCAATGGTAACAGGATTAGTCGTGGTTTTTAATACTAAAGGAACTCGCTTTCATAAAAGAGTAGGTTATATTTATGTAGCCAATATGTTATTGTTAAATGTTTCATCATTTTTTATATCTAATTTTAACGGATTTAGTATTTTTCATTTCTTTGCTATTGTAAGTTTAGTTACTATTTTTGGAGGGATGTATGCAGTACTAAAAAAACATAAAAATTGGATTTATTCACATTACTATTTTATGGCTTGGTCTGTAGTGGGTTTATACTGTGCTTTTTGGTCAGAAGTTGGGACACGTTTTGTAAAAAATATGCAACAATTTTGGTGGGCAGTTGCCATTGCTACATTTTTAACTGCTTTTATTGGAGCAAGAATTATAAATAAAAACGCAAAAAGATTAACAAGAAAATAAGATGAATGTACTAATTATTGAAGACGAAAAACCAGCAGCAAGAAGGTTAAACAGAATGTTGGCAGAATTGAGTATTGAGGTTCAGCAAATGCTACATTCTGTAGAAGAGTCTTTAAACTGGTTACAAAATAATGAACATCCAGATTTGATTTTTTTAGACATTCAATTGTCTGATGGTTTATCTTTTGAAATTTTTGAAGAAATTGAAGTTAATTCTGCTATCATTTTTACCACTGCTTATGATGAATATGCCTTAAAAGCTTTCAAGTTAAATAGTATCGATTATTTATTAAAACCTTTAGATAGTGACGAATTAGAAGCTGCCATAAATCAGTTTAAACAAAAACAACCTACGCAATCTGATGTACAAGTAAACTTGGATGATATTCGTAAATTATTGATAAACCCTGTAGACCGAAAATTTAAAAAACGTTTATCTATAAAGGTTGGTCAGCATATAAAAATTATTCATATTAATGAAATAGAGTGTTTTTATAGCGAAAACAAATCTACTTATATCCATACTAAAGAAAACAGAAATCACTTGTTAGATAATTCTTTAGAAAACTGGCAAGAGCAATTAGACCCAGAACATTTTTTTAGAGTAAATCGTACTTTTATTGTGCATATAAATGCGATAAAAGATATTGTAGCTTATTCTAATTCACGTTTAAAATTAATTTTGAATTCTTATAACGAACAAGAAATTATTGTGAGTAGAGAACGTGTAAAAGACTTTAAACTTTGGATTGACTAACGTAGTTCGTTTTTGTATTTTAGTTTCAAGGTTTCAAGGTTTCAAGGTTTCAAGGTTTCAAGGTTTCAAGGTTTCATGGTTTCAAGTTCAATGAATCCTAACGAATGTCATTTCGACTTTATGGAGAAATCTATTCTCAAAACTTCGTACAAAACCACAGTTCAATAACATAAAATAACAATTCACTATATTTCATTTTTTATTAAAGATGATAAACTTCATTTTTGATAAAAATTAGAAATTATGAGGAAAAAAGTAAAACAATCATTTATATCATTATTCATTTTTTTAGTGATAATTATTATTTCTCACTTTATATCTAAAGGAATAGAAAATTATGATGAAGAAGATTTTCATAGAGTTTATGTTTTATCATTTATAGTTTTTTATGTACCAGTAATAACTTCAATTTGTTTTTTTAAAAAAAGTAAAAAATGGAAGTTCTATTTAAAAAGTCCATTTTTTTCTTTTTTAATAACTTATTTATTAGTGTTTATTTACTTTAAACAAATGAAATTTAGGGAGAGTTATAGTTTTTTTGAATTAACTACATTTATGAATTCTCTAATGGCTTTTTTTGCATCGCTATTGGTGAATTTTATACTAATCATAAAATCAAAATTTAAAAAAAGCAAAAAAATAGTTTCTGAAAAGATAAACTATTCACTAAAAATTATATTATTAATTCCATTTTTAGCTACTATAATATACAGTACTTTAGTTTTTATTGGATCATCTAGTTTTATAAATGTCCTGCATATTTGGAGCAAATTTCTTTCACTTGGTATTGTATTAAGTTTTTTTACAATAAACTTTTTTAATTATTTACAGGTAGCAAATTCAGTAAATAATAATCCATATAAAATTATTAGTTATTATTTTTTTGGAACTCTAGTTTTTGTTTTATTAAGTAATATTCCATTTATTATCAATAGACCTAATGCAAATTTAGATAAGACGTTTTACAGAAATTTTATTATGTCAATAGTTCTCTTTGGCCCATATTATTTGTTTATTATTTCTGTAGTTCATATCTATTTTTTAAACTTAATTTCTAAAAAAGAAAAACTACATCTAACCCAACAATCATTAGAATCTCAACTCAATTATCAACAATTAAAAAACCAGTTAAGTCCACACTTTTTGTTTAATAATATAAATGTTTTAACCAGTTTAATTGAAGAAAATCCAAAAAAAGCTGTTGGGTTTTCAGAGAATTTATCAAATATTTACAGGTACTTTTTAGAACAAGAAAAACAAGATGTGGTCTTATTAAAAGACGAAATTGCGTTTGCCAAAAGCTATTTAGAATTACTAAAGGATAGGTTTGAAGTTGGTTTAAATTTCTCAATAGTAATTGATGAAAAAGTAAAAGAAAAATACATTGTTTCTACCATTTTACAGCAAGTTTTAGAAAATGTAGTAAAACACAATACTATTAACGAAACTGAAAAAGTTGAAGTAAAAATCTCGTCAAAAGAAAATTATTTAATTGTTGAAAATAATAAGAATCCGAAGTTAAAAACAGCAATTAATTCACTAAAAGGCATCGAAAATATTGAAAAGAGAATTGCTTATTTTACAGATGAAAAAGTTATTATAGAAAACACAGATAAAAAGTATAAAATTAAACTACCAATTTTAGAAACTGTTTCATGAAAGCGATTATTATAGAAGATGAACTGCCATCCGCAAGAAGATTAGAGCGTTTGTTGCAAGATTTCGAAATTGAGATTTCAGCAAGGTTAAATTCTGTGAAATCTACTATCAATTGGTTACAAAAAAATAAACACCCAGACATCATTTTTTTAGATGTACAACTTTCAGACGGATTGTGTTTTGAGATTTTTAATCAAGTAAAAATTACTTCAAAAATAATATTTACAACAGCATTTAGTAATTATAGCATTCAGGCTTTTGAGTATAATAGTATTTCGTATTTGTTAAAACCTATTAACAAAAACAAGTTAGAAAAAGCAATTGTAAAAGCAAAGCAAGTTTATCAAAAAGAGAAAGATTTAAAACAATTTAAAGAGCTGTTAACTAATTATAAAACAGAAATTTATAAAGATAGTTTTACAGTAAAAGTGGGTAAGAAAATTAAAATTATTTCTTCTAAAGAAATTATCTGTTTTTATAGTTTTGAAAATGCAACATATTTAAAAACAGATGAAGGAAATTACATTGTAAATTATTCACTAACCAATTTAGAAGCAAATTTAAACCCAAAAGAATTTTATAGAGTCAACAGAACTTTTATCATTCATATTTATAAGATAAAAGACATCATTACTTATTCTAACTCGCGTTTAAAATTAATTTTGAATTCTTATAACGAACAAGAAATTATTGTCAGCAGAGAACGTGTAAAAGACTTTAAACTTTGGATTGACTAACGCAGTCAGTTTTTTTATTTTAGTTTGTTTCTAAACTTATTTTCTGATAAATTCGCTAATTACAAATATAAAACATTGAAACGTTGCATATTTGTGTTAACGTCAGTGAATCTCTCCAAAACATTTCCAAAACAAAACGCACAAATAATTTCCTAACAATTAAACTTTGATTATTTTTATACTTTGCAATCTGAACTTTTTATGCTGAATTTATTTCAGTAGTTTCAGATTCTATTTAAAAATTATTTAAATGAGTCAGCACGAAGAATTTTTCGATTACATTAATAACGGATACAAAACAAAAGGAGATTTTTTAGAGTTAGGAGCAGCAATGTTGGGTGAAGAAACCATAACAAATGCCATTGTAAAAGTACCTTTAAAAACGTTAAACAGACATGGTTTAATTGCTGGAGCAACAGGTACAGGTAAAACCAAAACCTTGCAAGTTTTAGCAGAAAATTTATCAGAAAAAGGTATTCCTGTTTTGTTAATGGATATTAAAGGAGATTTATCTGGTTTGGCACAACCAAGTCCAGGACATCCAAAGATTGATGAACGTCATACAAAAATTGGTTTCCCTTTTACAGCTAAAAAATTTCCGATAGAAGTTTTAACTATTTCCGAACAAGATGGAACAAGAATGCGTGCTACAGTTTCAGAATTTGGCCCTGTTTTGCTATCCAGAATTTTAGATTTATCTGAAACACAAAGTGGTATTGTAGCTATTATTTTTAAATATTGTGATGATAACAAATTACCTCTATTAGATATTAAAGATTTTAAAAAAGTACTGCATTATGTTACCAATGAAGGAAAAGAAGAAATACAAAATGAATATGGACGTATTTCATCTTCTTCTACAGGCGCAATTTTGCGTAAAATTATAGAAATAGAACAACAAGGAGGCGATTTATTTTTTGGAGAAAAATCTTTTGAAGTAGAAGATTTAACTAGAGTAGATGAAGATGGTAAAGGAATTATTTCTGTATTACGTTTAACAGACATCCAAGATAAACCAAAATTGTTTTCAACATTTATGTTGCAATTATTGGCAGAGGTTTATGAAACTTTTCCAGAGCAAGGAGATGCTGGAAGACCAGAGTTAATCATCTTTATAGATGAAGCGCACTTGGTGTTTGAGCAAGCTTCTAAAGCCTTATTAGATCAAATAGAAAGTATTGTAAAATTAATTCGTTCTAAGGGAATTGGCTTGTATTTTGTAACCCAAAACCCAAAAGATGTACCAGAAGATATTTTGGCACAGTTAGGTTTAAAAGTGCAACATGCCTTAAGGGCTTTTACAGCTAAAGATAGAAAAGCAATTAAATTAGCTGCAGAAAATTATCCAGATTCCAAATATTACGATACTAAAGAGGTACTAACAAAATTAGGTATAGGAGAAGCATTTATATCTGTCTTAAATGAAAAAGGAATTCCAACTCCACTTGCAAGAACTATGTTGCGTGCACCAATGAGTAGAATGGATATTCTTACAGATAAAGAATTAAAACAAGTTATTAATAACTCTCGTCTTTATTACAAATACAACGAAAATTTAGACAGGCAAAGTGCTTACGAATTGCTTAATTCTAAGATAGAAAAAGTAAATTTGGCAGAAGCTAAAGCAATCGAAAAAGAAAAAGCGCAGAAAGAAAAAGAAAGAATAGCTAAAGAAAAAGAAAAACAAAGAAAGCAAGAAGAGAAAGAGAGTAGGAGTTACTCACGCAGAAGAAGCACTAGACAAAACCCAATTGTAAAGGTATTAACAAGTGCCACTTTTATTAGAGCCGCATTTGGTATCTTAAAAAAAGTATTAAAATAACAAATTCAAAAAAAGAACGTTTACATAACGAACAAAACTACCAAAATGATTAAAAAAATCAGCTTACCAATTATCGCAATTGTATTTTCATTATTTATCATCAGTTGCACCAACAACAGTAAATTTAAAATAGAAAAAGGTAAAGTAGGAGAACTTACTACAAAAACCACAATGCAAGACTTAAATACCATTTTTAAAAAAGATTCTTTAGTAAAAAACTTGAGCGAAGGTGCACAAGGAGATAATTATTTTCAAGAAGATGATGAGTATTTAGTATACGAAAAAGGAGGAAAACTACTTTTAAAAATCATGCCTAAAGAACAATTAGATTCTACGTCTACCATAAAAAGTATCGAAATTCATGATGCACGTTATAAAACCGAATCTGGCATCAGCTTAAAATCTACTTTTTCAGAGATAAATGCCAACAATAATGTAAATAAAGTAGAAAGAACTTTTTCATCTGCCACTTTGTTTATAGATGATTATAATGCAACAATTACAATAGATAATGAAGAGTTGGGTTTAAAAGATTTTAACACTCAAAAAGTAACTTTAGAGCAAATTCCAGATTTGGCTAAAATGAAATCTTTTATTATTTGGTTTCATTAGGGCGTATTTTGTCCATTTTATTTAAAGACAAAACCGCGCTTTCCATTATATCTTTTTTGTGCAAAAGCTGTTTAAAACCAATTAAGGTCATGTTTTTTTAACCATATTTTTAAGAAACGAAGTAAAGTAAATGTTTAAAGCACAAAAAAGGATGCCATTTCAATCGCTTACGCAAATAGTTTTCTATGATTAAAAAAAAATATACCATTCAAAAATCACCTTTTGTAGTACCAACTACAGATGGTAAATTAATAGAAGAACATTTTGGAAACGCAACAGATAAAAATTCTCAAATTAGTATAGCACACATGGTGGCTCCTCCTGGTTGGAGTGAACCTTTTCAAACCCCAGAGTTTGATGAGTATACTTATATTATCAAAGGAAAAAAGCAATTTATTATAGAGGGTGAAACTGTTATTTTAGAAGCTGGTCAATCTATCAAAATAGAAAAAAACACCAGAATTCAATATTCAAATCCTTTTAATAAAAAGTGTGAATACATTGCTATTTATCTACCAGCTTTTTCTATGGATTTAGTTAATAGAGAAGACAATTAATAATAATGGAGTTCACAAATAAAGTAATTAATAAAAGAAATATTCTATTAATTGCTGTTGTGTTAGTTTTGGCAATATGTTTTGAAACTTTTCAGCAAATATTTTACATAAAAAGATTTAATTTAAGCAATGATGTTGTTTTTTTGACTTTGTTTAAAAATCAATTTTACAGATGGGTTATCTGGTTTTTGTGTGGTATTCCACTTTTAGTTTCCTTAAAAAAGGAGGAACAAAAAACATTAAAAACCTCTCAAATAATTAAATATGCTATTTACATTTTTATACTTGTTCTAATAAATATTCTAATTATTGCTACCATTTCTTTAGTTGCAAATAATGGTACTTTATCAAGTTTTTATTCAGAATACTTTCTGTTTTATTTTTTTCAAAAATCCCCAATTTATATTTTAGGTTATATAGCAATTACCATTATTTTGTTTTTAAATTTTACAAAACAATTATTGGAAATTGAGGTTCAAGACTTAATTGATTTAAAGAAAGAGAATGATAAAATTTATAAGAAACTAAGTCTAGAAAACTCAGACAAAGCAAAAGTATTAAATATAAAAATAGGCAATAAAAGAAAAATTATTCCTATAAAAAATATAACTTGGTTAGAAGCAGATGATTACTGTGTAAATGTGCATACATTAGACAGTCCTTCATATTCTATGCGAGTTTCTTTAAAAGCATTGCAAGAAAAATTAGAGGTTCATTTTTTGAGAGTCCATAGAAAAAGCATTGTAAATATGACTATGGTAAAAGAGTTAAAACTAAACTCAAAACCCTATTTACTTTTAAATAATAATGAAGAAGTAAATATTTCTAAAAGTAATTTAAAAAAAGTAAAAGATTTTTTAGCAAGTACTAAGTAATATTTAAACAAGCTTACTGCAATTTCTTATTTGTTTACTGCAAAAAAAAGTAAATGCCCTATTTTTTTTAGTTTTTTTGTAAAACACTAAACTATTTTACTAATGAAAACTCTTTTTTTATCACTCAGCTTATTTGTTTCTTTTTCTACTTTTTCTCAATTTAATTTTGAAGCTTCAAAAGAAAATCCTTTTGGTAAATACAACCCTAAAGCACCAAAACAATTGCAAGATTACAAAGATTTAATAGGTGAATCTAAATGCACATCACAATCTAGAAAGCCAGATGGTTCTTGGGCAAAACCTGTAAAAATGATTTGGCGTTGGAAATATATTATGAATGGAATGGCTGTACAAGATGAAACATTAAAAGAAGATGGTTTACATTCTGGAAGCATTAGGCAGTTTAGTAAAGACAGTTTACAATGGAGTGTGCATTATTATTCGTCTTCTGCAACTCCAAAAACATTATCTTCTTGGACAGGTAACAAAACCGAAAAAGGAAAAATTGTTTTATATAGAAAACAAAATGCTCCTAATGGTACTAAAGGTTTTTACAGGCTTACCTTTTATGATATTTCTAAAAAAGGATACAAATGGATTGGAGAATGGACAGATGTAAATGAGAAAATTGTGTATCCAACTTGGAAAATTTCTTGTAATAAATTGTAAAAAAGTTAATTTATATTGTAATAATTACAATATGATAGTAATAAGTTCTTTAAATTGCATTAAAATCATCTTTTAATGAAAATGAAAGCTACAATTGCGCCAAGAACTATAAGACAAATATTTGTCTTATTACTAATATTATTTATTGGTGTTCTCATTTTTAGAGAAATGATGCCTTATTTATCAGGTGTTTTAGGAGCAATTACTATATACGTATTGTTAAGAAGATGGATGGTTTTTTTAGTAAGAAAAAAATGGCACCCAGATGTAGCCGCATTTTTTTTAATGATACTTTCTTTTATATGTATTCTTCTGCCAGTTACAGGTATTGTAATGATGCTAGGAAGCAAAATAGGTGAAGCAGTAAATAATTCTGAACAAGTTGTAGAAGTTATCAAAAGTCAGTTAAGTAAAATAGAAAATAACTACGGTTACGATTTATCATCTAAAATAAATGTTTCTGAAGTTTCTGATTGGATAACAAGTAATTTAGAAGGTTTAGCTGGTGGAACATTCGATATTTTTATAGCAATCGGTTTAATGTATTTTATGTTGTATTATATGTTAACCAACAGGTCTGAACTAAGAAGTTCTTTGTATGAATACATACCAATTAGTGAGAAGAATTTAAGAATTATTGGTGCAGAATCTCAAGCTATGGTTAGATCTAATGCACTTGGTATTCCTTTAGTAGCTCTTGCACAAGGTATTATTGCATTAATTGGTTTTTTAATTTTTGATATTAAAGACCCTTTCTTTTGGTTTATTATAACCACAGTAGGTTCTATGATACCATTTGTAGGGACTTTGGTTGGTATTTTGCCTGTTTTTATTTTAACAATGGCAACTGGAAATAGTTTTGCAGCATGGGGTATTTTGCTGTATGGATTTGTTGTTGTAGGCTCTACAGATAAAATCATCAGGCTTTATGTATTAAAAAAGTTAGACAATGTACATCCACTAATTACTTTAATAGGTGTTATTGTTGGTGTTCCTTTATTTGGTTTTATTGGTCTTATTTTTGGGCCTTTGTTAATCAGTTTGTTTTTGGTAATCGTTAGGATTTACAGAAAAGAATTTGGAGCAAAAAAAGACAAAAAAGCAGTGCTTTAAAGTTGTTTAGTTGTTTTATGATTTGCTAATTTTCGATTCTTTTTCTTATCAATATAATGTCTTAAAACACCACCTTTAACATTGTTTACATCAAATTCTATAATAAAGGCATCACTATCTATATTTTGAACTATTCTGTACATTTTTTTAATATCAATTCTATTTACAATAGAATGAATAATATCAAAATCTTCTATTTTTCCATTATTACCAAAACCAGAAGAACCCTTATAAATTGTTAAACCAACACCTAGTTCTTCTAAAATTGCTTTTTTAATTAATGAATGTTGTTTTGAAACAATGGTCACCCCAATAAAATCTTCAAAACCTTCTATAACTGTGTCTGTAACTTTTGCTGCGATAATGTAGGTTAAGATAGAGTAGAGTGCCACTTCTAAAGACACTACAAATGCTGTAATACTAAAAAGAACGATATTAAAAAATAATACAATTTTACCAATACTTACTCCAAACCTATCATTTAAATAAACACCTAATATTTCAGAGCCATCTAAAACAGATCCGTTTCTGATGGCAATTCCTATCCCAGATCCAACTAATAAACCTCCAAAAATGGATATAAGTAACTTGTCATTGGTAATTGTCTGAAAATTTTCGAAATAGATAAATAAAGCGACCCCTAAAATACTAATAATAGATTTTATAACAATTCTTTTTGAAACTGTAAAATAGCCTAAAATTAAAAAGGGAATACTGAAAATTATTAGTAAGTAAGACATGTTTATATCTACTTGCGTCCTTACCAACAAAGCAATTCCTGTTACTCCACCATCTAAAAAACCATTTGGTAACAAAAAAGCTTTTAAACCTAAACTAGTTAATACTATGCCTATAAATATTTGAAAATATTCATAGAAATAGTTTAATGCTTTTTTGTTGCCCATAAAATTTAGCTTCTTCTTTTACAAGATAACAAAGTATTTTTTAATAGCATAGCAATTGTCATTGGTCCAACTCCACCAGGAACTGGAGTAATAAATTGAGATTTTGCAGCAACCTCATTAAAAGCAACATCACCAACTAACCTAAAACCGTTTTTCTTTGATGGGTCTGCTAAACGTGTAATACCAACATCAATAACTGTAACATTATCTTTAACCATGTCTGCTTTTACAAACTCTGGAATTCCAATTGCAGCAACAATAATATCTGCTTGCAAAGTAATTTCCTTTAAGTTTTTAGTTCTGCTATGGCACATTGTTACTGTTGCATTTCCCACTTTTCTTTTTTGTGATAATAAAATGCTCATTGGGCTACCTACAATATGACTTCTACCTAAAACAACAACGTGTTTTCCAGAAGTTTCTACATTAAATCTATCCAATAATTCTAAAATACCAAAAGGAGTTGCAGAAATAAAAGTAGGTAAGTTTAGAGCCATTTTCCCAACATTTGTTGGATGGAACCCATCTACATCTTTATCAGGATCTACTGCCATTAAAACTTTTTGTTCATCAATATGTTTTGGTAAAGGCAATTGAACGATAAATCCGTCAATATCTTTATCAATATTTAAAATGGCAATTTCATTTAATAAATCTTCTTCTGTTATTTCTTCTGGTAAACGAATTAAAGTAGATTCAAAACCAACACGTTCACAGGCCTTAACTTTTGCATTTACATAAGTAATACTTGCACCATCATTACCCACAATAATTGCTGCTAAATGAGGTGTTTTTTTTCCTAAATCTTTTAATTCTCTTACTTCTAAAGCAATTTCTTCTTTAATCTCTGCAGCCGTTTTTTTTCCGTCTAATAATGTCATAATTTAATTTTCAGTCTCAGTCTCAGTCTCAGTCTCAGTTTTCAGTTGTAATTGAGATTTTATTTTAATCTGTTTTAACTCCAAATTTACCTGGATTATTTATCATAAAATTGATTAGTTTTCCAATTTCTTTATTTTTTTCTGAATAGGTAAGATGCTTTTCTTTTGATAAATATTCACAAGCAAATGCAAAATCTAACCAAGTACTGGTTTCAGAATTTTCTCCATCAGAATCTGTTAATTTACTGATAAAATGTTTTGGATATCTTCTTTTTCTATATGCTTCTGCAATGTTTGCACATACAGAACGTGAACTTCTTCTTATTTGATCGGTTAAAGAATATTTTTCTTCTTTAGGAAATGATTTAGATGTTTCAAAAATATACATTGACAAATCAAATGCTTTCTTGTAAGCCAATAATTGTTTGAAATCCATAGTTTTACTGATAACTGTTACTGAAAACTGTGACTAACTCACTATTTCATCCCTTTCATCATTTGCATCATCTTTCTGCCTCCACCACCTTGCATCATTTTCATCATTTTACTCATTTGGTTGAATTGTTTCATTAACTGATTTACTTCTTGAATAGAAGTTCCAGAACCTTTTGCAATTCTCTTTTTTCTACTTGCATTTATACTTGATGGTGTACTTCTTTCTGATGGTGTCATTGAGTGAATAATTGCTTCAATCCCTTTAAATGCATCATCATCTATATCTACATCTTTCATTGCTTTTCCAGCCCCAGGAATCATACCCACCAAATCTTTCATTGATCCCATTTTTTTAATTTGCTGAATCTGATTTAAGAAATCATCAAAACCAAACTGATTTTTGGCAATCTTTTTCTGTAATTTTCTAGCTTCTTCCTCATCATATTGGTCTTGTGCTCTTTCTACTAAAGAAACAACATCTCCCATTCCAAGAATACGATCTGCCATTCTATCTGGATGGAAAACATCAATTGCATCCATTTTTTCTCCAGTACCAATAAATTTTATTGGTTTATCTACTACAGATTTTATAGATAAAGCTGCTCCACCACGTGTATCACCATCTAATTTTGTAAGAACAACTCCTTCAAAATTTAAAATATCGTTAAATGCTTTTGCAGTATTTACTGCATCTTGACCTGTCATAGAATCTACTACAAACAAGGTTTCTTGTGGATTAACGGTTTTATGGATGTTAGAAATTTCTGTCATCATTTCTTCATCCACAGCTAAACGTCCAGCTGTATCAATAATTACAACATTTTTACCATTTGCTTTGGCATGTTTAATTGCGTTTTGAGAAATTTCGACTGGATTTTGATTTCCAACTTCTGCATATACTTCAACTCCAATTTGTTCTCCAACAACTTGTAATTGATTAATGGCAGCAGGTCTATATACATCACAACCTACTAAAAGTACTTGTTTAGATTTTTTAGTTTTTAGGTAATTAGCTAATTTTCCAGAAAAAGTAGTTTTACCAGAACCTTGTAAACCAGACATTAAAATCACGGTTGGAGATCCTCCTAAGTTTATACCAACAGTTTCTCCACCCATTAATTCGGTTAGTTCATCTTTTACTAACTTAACCATTAATTGTCCAGGGTTTAATGTAGTTAATACATCTTGTCCTAGTGCTTTGGTTTGTACTCTTTTGGTAAATTCTTTGGCAATTTTAAAGTTAACATCGGCGTCTAACAAAGCTCTACGAACTTCTTTTAGTGTTTCTGCAACATTTACCTCAGTAATTTTTCCATGCCCTTTTAGGGTGTGTAAGGCTTTATCTAATTTATCGCTTAAATTATTAAACATAATTTGTCTTCTTTTTTAGGAAGCACAAATATAAGAATTAGTGATGGTTTTTGTAAGTAATGAAAGTAGTTTTTTGATTATTCTGACTTTAAAAATAAACTTGTAAAAAAGTTAATTAGATGAAAAAGCATTGATAAAATGAAAATTAAGAAAGACAAAGCTAAAACTAGATTTAATTGTGTAAAACCTAAAAAATTATTGTGTAAAAAATTATTTTTAGAATCTACAAATAAAATAGCGTATAAAAGAGGTATTAAAGCTATAGTTTGTAAAAGTAAATGTATAATTGTTAACCCCTTTTTAGGGTGTTTTTCTGCCCAAAATAGAGAGAAATAATTAATGCCAATCATTGCAAAAAATATTGCAGAAAATAAGGCAATATGATAATTGGCTATTACAAAATAGGTGTCGTAGATGTTAATATCAATAACTTTATCTCCATTTAAGAATGCAATAATCAAAAATAAAGGAACCAAGCTAAAGAAAAAAAGATGAGGTTTAGTTATAATTTTTTTCATTTTTTAATTTATATCTGGTATTATAAATGGATACTTTTTTTTATTGATTACTATAAAAATGGTATCTTTTTTTAACTTTCGTAAAGAGTTTTTTGTTCCAATTATTTTCTGAAAATGAAAAATATTATTTGTATCAATTTCTTTTTTAAAATAAGAATGATAAGAGTGTTTAATTTCAGAATAATCAGAAGGAATTTTTATGTTGCTTAAATTGCCAAATTTTGAAGATATAATTTCAATGCTATAGTTACTTTTTGAAATAGAATTTTCTGATAAAAATTTAAGAACAGCAATGAGTGAATTTCTTTTTTTATTACCAAAAAAATGGATATAACTTAAATATACATCAATAGAATCTTTTTTATAATTTATGATGCTATTTTTATTGATATCAGAAATATCATTTATCTTTTTGTATTTATGCGATATTGCTTGAGGGCATCCATATAAAAATATTATAAAAATTAATAAATAATATGGCCTAACAATAACTTTCTTCAGCATAATTACTAATTAAAATTTGTATATGATGTTCTGTATGATAAGCAGTCCACATGATAATTTCTCTAAGAGTCATTTTTCCCATTAAAGGATGTGGTATTACCAAAGTGTCTAAATTAATATCACTAATTTTTTTGAGTTTGTATTGTAGTTTTTTATTTTGAATTTGGAGTTTTGTTAATAACCTTTCTCTATCTTTTTGCAGGGGTTTCTTTAATTTCTGATTAAAAATTCTTGCTCTTTCTTGGTTAGCAATTAATTTTTCTTGATATTTTTTAGCAACAGTTTTATAATCTCTTGGTTCTCTATTACAGGTGCCAAATTTATATTTTAGAAAAAAACGAGGGTAGCTTAAAGCATTATTTAATAGCTGCAAACTATTTACTAGATGAAGAATTTGCTGACCAACAGTCCATTTTCCATCAGGACCTTTTTCCCAATTATCATCTGGTTGACTCTCTAACCAGCTAAACAAAATTTGATGTTTTTCTTCTAATAAATCTGCGATTGCATCTTTTTCCATTATTATTAATTAAATGAATTTGAAATATACAAAAATGAACAGTAATAATTTAATATTGTTATTACTGTTCATTTTATTATGTAATTATTTAACTATTTTTTTTACTTTAAAATGTACATTTATACATAAAATAGTTATTTTTTAATTAATGTAGGTAAAATATATTTTTCAAAAATAATTTCTGGCTGCTTTGTTTTTCCATTTCTATAATTTCCAGCTGTAATTACAGAAACGATATCTAATTCTGGAACTATAAAAATATATTGTCCGCCATTTCCACGAGCTTCAATCGATTTTATTTTCTTGCCATTTATAGAATACATTTTATGCCACCATAAATAACCATAGCCATTTTTCTCTATAGTATTCTCTAAATTCAAATAGTTTTTAAAAGATTTTTCAACCCATTTTTTTGATAGTATTCTCTTTCCATTCAGTTTACCTTTGCATAAATATAACTGCCCAAATTTAAGCATATCTCTTGGACTGATGTATATACCACCACCAAAATATGGTTTTCCTGTCATTTCTTTTTGAATGGCATAATTCTTTATTCCTAAGGGATTTAATAATTTTTGATCCATATACAATTGCAATGGGATAGGAGTAATGTCGTTCAAAATAACACCTAATAAATAAGGGTTTGCAGAACCATAATTGGCAACAGTTCCTGGTTTGTTTATCATTGGAGCATTTAAAACTGTTTTTAACCAATTTCTAGAATTTTGATAAGCTTGTTCTGATGCTTTAGATTTTCTTTTAGTACCAAAATCTACAGCATCTAATCCAGAACTCATTGTAAGTAAGTCTTTTATCTTTATTTCCGATTTAAGAGCATCTTTTGGGTTTTGATATTCTTTTGGTAAATAATTGTATAACAAATCAGTATCACTCTTTAGTAAACCTTCTTCAATTGCAATTCCTGTAATTGCAGAAGCTATGCTTTTGGATGCAGAACGTTGGTCGTGAATAGTTTTATTTGTGTGCCCATCAAAATATTTCTCATAAACTATTTTTCCTTTTTTGGCGATTAAAACTGAGTGGGTATTTATTAGTTTTTTTTGATGAATGCTATCCTCAATCTTTTTAAGAAGAGAAGTATTTCTTAAGGGATTCATTTTCCAACCATCATCTAATTTAGAAATTTTGTTATGATTGGTTTTATAATCTCCAAATTTCCAAGGAGTTTTTGTTTTTTGTAAAGAAACTTTTGTAAATGCTGTATTGGCTACTAAAGCTTCCAATTCTATAGTTTCTTTTAAAAGCGTAGCTCTAAAATGGATACCTGTTCTAAAATCTTGAAAAGTAATTATGTTTTTATTTAGTTTAGCATTAAAAGCATGAGTTCCAGCAAAACGTTGATCTCCAAAAAAAGGAAATGCATCAAACCCATTTTCAATAACATTTTCAATGCTTAAAAAGATAGATTTTGAAAGTAATTCTTCCAACAGAAAAACGTTCCATTTTCCAATATATTTTTCATTTTTATCTTTAGTAAGCTTTGTGTGATAAAAGTACATTCCAGAGCTTATAAAACCAGAAATTTCTTTTTTCTTTTTGTTTAAAATTCCACTAAAAGAAGTATTATCATCAATATTAAATTCAATAAATTCTTTGGAACTAGAACTTACATTTTTTGAGAAATTAAAATTCTTGTTATATAAAGAAAGTTTATATTCGTTGTTATTAAGAATTTCAATAGAAACATAAAAATTAAATGCATTTTTGTCATTTAATTTCCCTTCCCATTGCATTTCGTAATCTTTGATATTTGTTTGAGATTGAATAGATGAAAATGTAAATACAAAAAGTAGTACTAGTGTTTTAAAATAAGTATTCATTAAAATGTTTTTAAATTCATTACAAAAGTAAATTGATTAATTTTTTTAAAATTGTAATAAATTAACATTGCCTATTTTTTTTGAAATTTTTAAAGGTGTTTGTTGATATACTTTTTTTAAAGAAGTCGTAAAATGACTTTGGTCGTAAAAATCGCATTCATAACAAATTTCAGTCATAGAAAGTTTATTTTCTGCAATTAGCAGTAGTGCTTTATTCAGTTTTTGAGTTCTTATATAATTTCCAATTGTGGTTTTAAAATATTTAGGAAATTCTCTAGATAAATGCACAGGATGAATGTTTAAAATAGCGCTTAAATTACTTAAAGAAGTACATGTTTTAGGTGAATTGTGTAATATTTCCTTGAGTTGCTTTACCCAATTTGGAGTTTGATTATCAATAATATCATCCTTGAGTTTTATGGTATTAAAAATATCAATCAGCAACATATCTATGGTGAGTTGGCTATTAGTATCTTTAATTTTGCTTTCTAAAAAAATGGCATTCATTTTTTGCTTAATTAAAGGATTTTCTAAATGTAAGCTTCCTTCAAAATCAAAAGATTTGATGCTGTATAAATCAAACCAATCATTAGTCATTTCTATGTGAAAACCTCTTGTAAATTCGGGCGGTTTTATATTATGATGCGCATCTTGCCAATTATGAAACAGCAAACTGCCACTATTTAGATAATAGTTTTCTTTCTTGTTCTCTTCAAATAATTTTCCTTGTAATAAATAGGTAAAGTATGGGTTTTGATGATAATGCCAATCTACTTTATCATGAGTGTATTCTGTATCTGTAATCAACAAATCATTAAACTGATTTTTGTTATAATGATTTCCAAAATATTCTCCTTTTAATAGTTTTTTCATCTAAATAAAATTTCAAATAACTTGTATATTTTGAAGACGAAACAAAATCTATTTTGTTACTAAATTCTACAAATCTTCGGTAAAATGTGTTCTTCTTTTTTCTTTAGAGAATTTTTCTACATTGTATTCTTTAGACGTTCCTTTAGCAACAGATAATGATTGCCAATTATTTCCTAATAAAAATTTACCTAAAAATACAATCTGACCAATATGATAAGAGTAATGACATAATTGTCTATTAACAGCTTCAATAACTGTATGTCCGTGATTTCTGATAAAGACAATAGTATTCAAATCTTTTTCAGTTAACGAGTTAATCGCATTAAACAAACAATCCCAACCCATTTCCCAATAAGCAATTATTTCTTCTTTGGTGGTAAATGAATTTATGAATTCATCATCTCTATTTCTCCATTCTTTTTCTCCATCTTCAGTTAAAAAGTTTGTCCAACGAGATTTCATATTACCAGCAATATGTTTAACAATAATAGATATAGAATTATCGTCTGCATTTGGTAACCAAAAGAATTGTTCTTCTGTTAATTGCAGAAAAGTTTTATCTCCTAAAGATTTATAATATTCAAATTGTTTTTTAATACTTGGTAAATAAGAATTATTCATAATTCTATAAATAAACTGAAATTGTTAAAAATAACATAGATGTAACTGCTAAAATAATTACTAATGGCATAACAAATTTCAACCATTTATCATAACTAACTTTTACAATAGCTAAAGAGGCTAAAATTAATCCAGTTGGATTTATAAATTTAAACAATCCCATTCCAAACATATATGCGTTTACAACCAATTCTCTACCAACACCAACACCATCTGCTAAAGGAGATAAAACTGGCATTGTTAAAACAGCCATTCCAGAAGAGGATGGAATAAAGAATGATAACCCACTATATACATACATCATTGTATTAATAAACAAGCCTTTGTTCATTCCGTTTGTTATTGAGCTAGAATAAAATAAAAGTGTATCACTAATTAGGCCATCTTCCATTAAAATAGTTACCCCTCTTGCTAAGCCTATAATAAAAGCGACACTTAGTAAATCGCTAGCTCCTTTCATAAAAGTATTTACAAAAACAGTTTCATTGATTCTAATAATAGTTCCTATTAAAACAGCTGCAACAAAAAATACAGCAGTCATTTCTAAAAACCACCAGTGTAAATTACTTACGCCATAAACCATTATCATAAAAGAAACAATAAAAATTAATAATACTAATTTTAGTTTTCCAGTTAATTTAAATGATGCATTATTTTTATTTAAAAAAAGTGCTTCTATTTCTTCTTTTTGATCAAAAATAATAGATTTAGTTGCATCTTTTTTTACACGTTGTGCATATCTAATAATGTATAAAAGAGAAATAATGATACCTAAAAACAACATTCCAATTCTTCCATACATTCCGTTTGTCCAATTAACGCCTGCAGAATTCGAAGCAATAATAACACTGAAAGGATTTATGGTGGATATCATTGTTCCTATAGATGAGCCAATATAAATACACGCTAAAGCTACAATAGCATCATATTTTGCAGCTAAAAAAATGGGGATTAAAATAGGATAAAATGCAATGGTTTCTTCTTCAAGACCAAAAGTTGTACCTCCAATAGCAACTAAAGTTGTAACTATAATAATTAAAAAGAATTCTTTTCCTGTTAATAATATTGATAATTTAGAAATTCCTGCTTCAAAAGCGCCAGTATAGTTTACAATTGCAATTAGACCTCCAATAAATAACACTAAAATAATGATATCTGCTGTTTGAATAATGCCTTTTAAAGGTGCTTGTACAAATGATTTAAATCCTTGTGGATTTGGCTTTAATTCTCGGTAAGTTTCTGGTATACTAATAGGTTTATTAATTGCTCCAGAAGTAAATTTTTCTAAAGGAATTTTAATTTCTAAAGAGGCTAGTGTTTCTTCTGTTGCAGGTAAAGAAATTGTTTTTTCTTGGCTTGTTTGTACAAATGTATTGTTTTCTTTGTTATATGCCAACCTATCATATTGGCCAGAAGGTATTAACCAAGTTAATAAAGCTACAAACGCAGCTATCATCAATAGAACACTTTGCGCACTTGGAAATTTAAATCTCTTCATATTTAAAATTTGAATTTTAAATAGCTAAAGATACTTTTTTTATAGTTTTTAGAGATTATTTTTTAGCAATAAACTTTAAAGCAACTCCATTTATACAATGTCTTTTTCCTGTTGTGTCTTGAGGACCATCATCAAAAGAATGTCCTAAATGACTACCACATGTACTACATTTTAATTCAGTTCTTGCATATCCTATTTTGTAATCTACATCTAATTCTACACTTCCTTTAATGGCTCTATCAAAAGAAGGCCAGCCAGTGCCAGAATCAAATTTATGTTTAGATTCATATAATGGCGTTTTACAAGCTGCACAAACATAAACTCCTTCTTTGTAATTTTTATTTAATGGGCTTGTAAATGCTCTTTCTGTTCCTGCCTCTCGTAAAACATAAAATTGTTGTGGTGTGAGTATTTTTTTCCATTCTGCAGATGTTTTTTCTACTTTATAAACTTTTTTTTCTTTTGCAGGTGTTTGGGCTTTGCTATTGCAACTAATTAATATAATAAAACTTAAAATAGTTAAAAATTTATTGATCATATTTTATTTCTTTAAAATTTCTTAATTCGTCGTTTTGTAAATGTAAGCCTTACAGTTTAAATTTTAAATAAGTTATTATAAAAATGATTTGAGTGCAATAGTTTATTTATAAATTTATAAATTGCTTCATCTAATTAAAAATATAAAAAAATGAAGAAAATAGTTTTTTTAGTACTGTCAGTATTTTTGTTTACAGAGTGTAGCACAGTGCCAATTACAGGAAGAAAAAGAGTAAATTTTGTAAGTGATGCTCAAGTATTACCAGCAAGTTTTGCTCAATATAGAGGTTTTTTGCAAGAAAATAAATTATCTAGTAATAGAGCTATGACCAATCAAGTAAAAGAAGTTGGTAAGAATATTTCTGCTGCTGTAGACAGATTCATGAGAGCAAATAACATGGTTGCAGAAGCTAATTCATATAAATGGGAGTTTAATTTAATAGAAGACAAAACTGTAAATGCTTGGTGTATGCCTGGAGGTAAAGTTGTTTTTTATACGGGTATTATGCCAATTTGTGCGAATGAAAATGGAGTTGCTGCAGTTATGGGGCATGAAGTAGCGCACGCATTTGCAAAACATGGACAAGAAAGAATGTCTCAAGGACAATTACAACAATTAGGTGGTTTGGCAGTGGCTTTAGGTACATCTGGTAAAGATCCAAAAACACAGCAACTATGGAACATGGCTTTTGGTATTGGCTCTGGTTTAGGAATGTTAAAGTTTAGTAGAACTCATGAACAAGAAGCAGATAGACTAGGTCTAGTCTTTATGATAATGGCTGGTTATGATGGTAGAGAAGCTGCAGAAGTTTGGGTAAGAATGAGCAAGAGAGCAGGAGGTAAGCAAGGTCCAGAAATTTTGAGTACTCACCCTACAAATGCATCTAGAATAAAAGATTTAAGAAATTATTTGCCAACAGCAAGAAAATATGCTGCGCAATTTAACGCGCAAGGAAATAATCAAATCAAAAAATAGCAAATAAAATAGTTTCGCTATATTGTAGCCGTTCAATTTTTTGTTGAACGGTTTTTTTTATAAAATACATTCTATGTTAAAAATTGGAGATAAAAAATTAATAAATGCCTGGGCTTTTTATGATTGGGCTAACTCAGTGTACTCTTTAGTAATTAGTACTGCAGTTTTCCCACTATTTTATAGTGCAATTACAGATGGCAAAACTGTAAATTTTCTTTGGATGAAATGGGATTATCCAGATACATTATACAGCTATGCTTTGTCATTCTCCTTTTTAGTGGTTGCATTTATGTCGCCAATACTATCTGCAATCGCAGATTATACTGGAAATAAATTAAAATTCATGAAATTTTTCTGCTGGTTAGGAGGTTTATCTGTAATGAGTATGTATTTTTTTAAAGATATAAACACGGCTTGGATTGGTATTATTTGTACAGTTTTAGCAAGTATTGGTTTTTGGTCAAGTATTGTATTTTACAATTCTTATTTACCAGAAGTGGCACATCCAGAACAACAAGATGCTGCTAGTGCAAAGGGTTTTATACATGGCTATGTAGGTTCTATCATTTTATTAGGAATAAGTTTGTACTTAATTATGTCTCAAGAAGATGGTGATATGAAACTTATTATGATGCGCTATTCTTTTGTAATGGTAGGCCTTTGGTGGATTGGTTTCGCACAAATAACATTTAAAAAATTACCCAACAATATACACAACAGAAAACCAGAAAAAGATTATATATGGAAAGGTTTTAAAGAGTTGAAAAAAGTTTGGAATGAATTAAGACACTATCCAACTTTAAGAAATTTTTTAATTGCTTTTTTCTTGCTGAGTGTAGGTGTACAAACCATCATCTTATTAGCAACTATTTTTGGATCTTCAGAGTTGGGTTTAGAAACTATAAATTTAATTATTACAGTTTTACTAATTCAAGTTGTGGCAATTTTTGGGGCTTGGTTTTTTTCAAGATTGTCCTCTAAAGTAGGCAATTTTAAAGCCATAAAAATTACTATATTTATTTGGATTCTTGTTTGCTTTAGTGCTTTTTTATTAGAAAAAGATTTACCAAATGTAGATATTTATTTTTATGCATTAGGTGGTTTATTAGGTTTGGTTTTAGGTGCAATACAATCTTTAACAAGGTCTACCTATTCTAAATTATTGCCTAAAACGTATGACAATGCAACCTATTTTAGTTTTTATGATGTAACAGAAAAAATAGCAATTGTTTTAGGAACTTTTGTTTTTGGTTTCTTAATTTATTTAACGGAATCTATGCAATATAGTGTCTTAAGTTTGGCATTATTTTTTGTAGCTTCTTTAGTTGTACTAAGTAGATTAAAGAAAACAGAATATGTACATTAATACAATAATTTTCTAATTCCTATAAAAAGAAAAACGAGCAAAGAATACCCAATAAAAAAAGGAATAATAAAAGTTTTTAATTCTAAAACTAAGAATATACTTATTATTAAAAGTTGAAAACCCAAACCAAAAGTAGAAATTAGCGTCATTAACCAATTTGGAAAAGGTTTTCCTTTGGGTGCATTTCTGTCTAATGCATAAATTATTTCATCAAAAACGCCATATAAAGTTTTATAAATAATATAAAGTATAGTTACATTTTTTTGTTTTTCTCCAGGTAAAGCTACTGGTGTTTTGTCTTCAAAAATACGACTAGTAATATCACCATTAAAACGATTTCTAAGAATTACATAATAATAATTGTATAAGGTTCCTTGTAGCTGAAGTCCGAAAAAAGCGAATAACGCATATAAAATATGGATTTCTGTAAGTTGCCAAAGTGTAATAAATATGATAAAGTTAAGGACAATATCTGCAACAGAATCTAAAAAACGCCCTGTATAAGAAGGTGTTTCTTTTATTCTTGCCAACTCACCATCTGCAGCATCTAAAATAGATTTAAATATCAAAAAAAAAGCTGCAGCCCAATAATATTCTATAACAATACTATAAATACCAATTAGACCAGAAATAAAAAATGCAATAGTAACATCTACAGGTGTAAAAGAGGTGTTTTTTAGAGACTTTGCAATGATTTTTGCAATGGGTCTTCCATAATCAGATAAATCTAAAAATTGATGTTCTTTTGGTAATTTAGACATAAAAATGCAATTGGGTTAAGAGCATTTTTATCACCAATAAAAGGATCTAAAACAGCACTGTTTAATGACAACAAAAATAAAAAAAAGTGCTACAATTAAGTAACACTTTTTTCTATCTTTTTTAAAGATTTAGATATTAAAATTAACACCTAAAACAATATTTCTGCCTTGGTTTAAAATAGCATCTGGTTTTAATCTTGATAAATGATTGATATACTTTTTATCTAACAAATTATTTACAGTTAAGTTTGTGGTAAATTTTAAATTGCGCATATTTATTTCTCCACCAAAACCAAAATTAAGTAAACTGTATGCAGCAGTTGGTGTCTCGAATGCACTTACATTATTTTGTGAAAATGTACTTTGTAAAGTAAGAGATGTATAACCTTGTTGTAACCATTTGTTAATAGTAAACTCAGTTCTAAATGTATTTCTCCAAGTATTTGCAGGAATTAATGGTAAATAGCTTCCATTATTTTGTTTACCAATAACAGTTTCGAAAGTACTTTCTAAATGCAACCAGTCTAATGGATGTGGGTGTAAATGTAACCCAAATTCTCCACCATATAATTTTGCATCTTCTTGTGTGTAGGTAAATACACGTTCTCCATCTTCAATTTCATTTGTTGGAGTTATGTATATATAGTCATTAAGTATGTTGTAAAAACCATTTGCAAAAAACTCAAAATGTTCGGTTTTATATTCTAAAGAAAGATCAATTTGCGTATTTTTTTCATTTACTAAATTGCTATTTCCTTTTTCAAATCTATTTGTTCCATGATGCACTCCATTAGAAGATAACTCAGCTAAGTTTGGAGCTCTAAAACCAGTAGAAACATTAATTCTTGATGTAATTTTATCTGTTATAGCATTTTTTAAACCTAAAGAAGTTGTAAAACTATTGTAAGATTTATCAATAGCTTCAAAAATATGTGTGTCATTATCATGAGTAATTTCGTGTCTTTCTGTTGTAATATTTCTATTATCAAAACGGATTCCTGCTTGCAAAGTATTTTTATTCCATGTGTAATTTGCTGTTGTAAAAATCCCAAAATCATTCATTCTAGCATTTGGTATTAATATTTCTTCACCAAAGTTGGTATTTGTTTGATGCAATCCTTGGATGCCTGATAAAATTTCAAAATTTCCAATTTTAGGGAAATGGTATTTTGCATTGTATGTAAAGGTTTTTAGCTTCATTCTTAATGCAGCTTCTTCATCTTCTTTATGGTCTGCCTCATCTTCATGCTCTTCAAATTCTTGTCTATCATTAAAAGTATACCCCAAATCGATATCTAATTTAGAGTTTCCAAAGAAAAAATGATTGTGAGAACTCAATATATGATTGTCAATTTCTTGATAAGGTTCTAACAATGTTCTACTTTTAGATTGTTCTGCTATTCCTTCTTCTGGTAAACCTAAATTAGATCTGTTAAAGTTATACCTAATTTCTGAAGAAAAATTATCTTTAGAATAGCCTATTCCTGTTTTAAAGTCTTTCTCATTAAAACGTGTATTTGTAACTCTTTTTCCTGTAGGAATCTTATAATCAGCATGTGATGCATAAGTTCCTCTTGCTAAAAACTTCCATTTATCATTAGAAACTTTATAACCTAAAGACGAATTTGTACCTAAAGTATTGCTAAAAAAACGTTGGTTAAAACTTATATCACTATTATTTTGTGATGCAAATTTTTCTGGATTTAGATATAAAACACCACCCAAAGCATCAGAGCCATATAATAGGGAAGCAGGCCCTTTTATAACTTCTACACTGCTAATTCCAGCATCATTAATTCCTAAACCATGTTCACTACCAAATTGTTGATTTTCTAAACGAATTCCTTGTGTGTATACCAAAACTCTATTTCCGCTTAAACCTCTTATTACAGGTTTTCCAATAGAAGCTCCTGTAGATATTTGAGAAACTCCTGCAATATTTGTAATCCCTTCAGACAGTGTTGTAGAACCTAATTTTTGAATAGATTTTATAGACAGTCTTTCTACTTTCATTACATTTTCTGATTGTAATTTATTAAAAGGTGTAGAAACAATAATCTCATCCATTTCAAAAGGAGATTCTTGCATTTTAATATTTAAAGTAGTGTCTGAATTTATGGTAATAATTTTTGAAACAGTTTTAAAACCTAAATAAGAAAAAGTAATTTTAATCTTTCCATTAGGAATGTTTTTTAAGATATAAGTTCCGTCTTCTAAAGAAATTGTTCCCTTATGAAGTTCTGGAGTTTGAATTTCTACTTGATATAGTGGATTGTTTTCTAAATCTGTAATTTTTCCTGAAATACTATTTTGAGCATTCGCAGAATATATTGCTATAAAAAATAGCAGTTTTATAAATGTTTTCATCGATGTTGTTTTACTAATTAAAAATATGTGTTACTATAAATTGCCTGAAACAATCTTTTTAATTCTTACGATTGTTACAAGATTCATTTTATAATAATAAATTGATTTTAAGCAGTAAAACTTGGTGGTCCTCTTGTAGTTTTTGCAGATTGATAAAACGCTGCAAATGCCTGAGGTTTATCAATAAAAATTGATGTATAGTAATGTGTAGGAATTACATCATAATTAGAGGCAATATTTGTAGAAAAGACGTTTAATTGTTTGTGAATTTCATCACAATCTATATCCTGTTTGTGAATGTGATGCTCGCCAACTGCACTACAAATTGTATGTTCATGGCTTTCTAATTCATGCATTACTTGTATTGATGTTGGTATCATCAACAAAAACAAGAAAATAAAACTGATATGTCTTTTAAAATTTTTGATATTACTTCTTTTTCCTGATTCTTAAATTCAGCATTTCTACACCTAACGAAAATGCGATGGCAAAATACAAATATCCTTTTGGAATAGCTCCTACTGTTTTGTTAAAAATTTCAGTATGTGATAAATGAGCACCTTCAGTAATTAACATAAAGCCAATTAAAATTAAAAAGGAGAGTGCCAACATTTGTATGGTTGGATTTCTATTTACAAAACTACTTATTGGATTTGCAAAAATCATCATAATTAAAATAGAAACAATTACAGCAATAACCATAATTGTAAGAGCACCATCTACACCATTTGTCATTCCAACAGCTGTTAAAATACTATCAAAAGAAAAAACAATATCAATTAATATAATTTGAATAATTACATTGGTAAAAGATACTTTTTTAGGAGTTTTTAATACTTCATCTTCATTAGTACCTTCCATTTTTTCTCTAATTTCTTTGGTACTTTTATATAGCAGAAAAAGCCCACCTAAAAATAGAATAATACTTTGCCCAGTAAAACTGGTTTTAAACCAACCAGTATCAATTTTTAAAAAAGGGTCTTTTAAAGCAATTAAATAAGAAACTCCAAAAAGTAATATAATTCTGGTAACCATTGCCAAAGCCAAACCTAATATCGTGGCTTTTTTAACTTGATTTTCTTGGAGCTTATTTGCAGATATAGATATAAAAATTATATTATCAATTCCTAAAATAATTTCAAGAAAAGTTAGTGTTAATAGTGCAACCCAAGTATCAGCATGTGCAAATATTTCCATCTTATTTTACTTTATAAATAGTGCCATCTGTAGCAAATTTGCTAAAACCTATTTTAGCTGTAAAATTATAAGAACTATCTTTAACCTCTGTAATTTGCACATAAATTGGGTCTTTATCTAACTCCTTTTTGGGTGTTTTCATCTTTAAAGTATAGAAAAAATTATTTTTCCATTTAATATATAATGTATCTATATGTTTAGTTCTTTTAATGCCTGAAGTACTATCATTAGAAATACTTACAATCTTTTCATATTCCTCAATCTGCAAACTATCTACTCTTGTAATAATGGTTTTGCTATACCCTTCTCCAGCAGGAATTTCGAAAACTCCAACTTTAAATCTATCTGAATTGTCTTTAATTTCTGATTTACAGGAAATAAAGAGAAAAAAGAAAAGAGAGAAAAGAATAAAGTAATTTCTCGATAAAATTTTATTTACAACCATTTTTTAATTACATTTTTATTTCAATCTAACCACTAAAACCTAAATCCCTGTATAATTAGCAGGCGTTATTGCTTTTAATTCTTCTTTAATTTCTGATGAAACATCTAAAGTATCAATAAAATTGGCAATTGATTTTTGGTTGATTTTCTCATTGGTTCTTGTCAGCCCTTTTAAAGCTTCGTAAGGATTTGGATACGCTTCACGTCTTAAAATAGTCTGAATTGCTTCTGCAACAACAGCCCAATTATTTTCTAAATCTTGTTCAAACTTTTCTTTGTTTAACAATAATTTATTCAATCCTTTTAAAGTAGATGTAAAAGCGATTATTGTATGCCCAAAAGGAACTCCAACATTACGTAAAACTGTACTATCTGTTAAATCGCGCTGCAAACGAGAAATAGGTAATTTTGCAGATAAATGCTCAAAAATGGCATTTGCAATTCCTAAATTTCCTTCAGAGTTTTCAAAATCTATAGGATTTACTTTGTGTGGCATTGCAGAAGAACCTACTTCACCAGCTTTAATTTTTTGTTTAAAATAATCCATAGAAACATAGGTCCAAAAATCTCTGTCTAAATCTATAATTATTGTATTGATACGTTTTAAGGTATCAAACAATGCTGCTAAATGATCATAATGTTCTATTTGTGTAGTTGGGAAAGAATGTTGCAAACCTAACTTTTCTTGTACAAATTCACTTCCAAATTTTTTCCAATCAATTTTTGGATACGCTACTTTATGTGCATTAAAATTACCTGTTGCTCCACCAAATTTGGCAGCACTTGGTATGTCATTTAGTAAATTAAATTGCTCTTTTAAACGAACCACAAAAACATCAATTTCTTTTCCTAAACGTGTTGGAGAAGCTGGCTGTCCATGCGTTCTTGCCAACATAGAAACGTCTTTCCACTCAATTACTAATTCTTGTAAACGTTTTAAAAGCTCTAAATAATGAGGTACATAAATAGTATTCATTGCCTCTTTAATAGACAAAGGAACTGCAGTGTTGTTAATGTCTTGAGAGGTCAATCCAAAATGAATAAACTCTTTATATTTTTGTAAATTTAGTGCATCAAATTTTTCTTTGATAAAATACTCAACAGCTTTCACATCATGATTGGTTATTTTTTCGATATCTTTAATTTTTTGAGCATCTTCTGCAGTAAAATTCGTATAAATATTACGTAACTCATCAAATAAATCTGTCTTAAAATCTGCCAATTGTGGCAAAGGAATTTCGCACAAAGCAATAAAATATTCGATTTCCACTCGAACTCTGTACTTTATTAAAGCTTCTTCCGAAAAATAATTAGCTAAACTCGATATTTTACCTCTGTAACGTCCATCTATAGGAGAGATGGCATTTAATTGTGTTAAGTTCATTTTTTGTTCTGTTGTGAATTGCAAAAATAGGCATTTCAGCAGATTTATAAAGATGATTTTTGATGTTTTTCTATCAAAGCCAAAATGTGTTTTCCACGTGCTTTGCAGCCTTTACTTTCGTGAATAATTTTACTTTCTATAAGGTGTTTCAACTCTGGATGAATCCAATCTTTTTCTAAGCCAAATAAATACAAAGTATTCATTGTATACGCTCTTACTGCTATTTTTTGAGGGGTTATCAACCAATCAAAACCAGTTTCTACAATTGCATCAATATGAGCTATTGTTAAGTTGTTTTTAATTTCATTATCGGTTTTAGAGTAATAGGCTGTTGCTAAATGTTCGCAAATTTTTGCACAAGGTCTAATTGCACTGTCAAATTTTAGGGCATTTATTTTTTTTGAAAATTCATCTAAATGTAAAACCATCCAATTTAAATGATGATGTGTACAAATCCATTCTAAAATCCAAGCTGCTTTTATAGACACTTTATTATCAACATCAAAAGTTATAGCAACCAATTCTTTAAATAAAGTTTTATTTTCTAACACAATATTTGCCACTCTTTGTCGGTTTTCCCTTTTAGGGTTTTCCATATTATTGAGTTGCTCTGTAAGGAAAAGTAGATTTGTTTTTGGCACTATTAATGTATATTTGTATAAAAATACTATTGAAATGATAAATATAAAAAGACTGTTTTTTGTTTTTGCTTTTTTTGCTTGTTTTTTTATGAGTGAAACTGTTAGAGCACAAAAAATTAATCAGTTTGATAAAAATAAGAAAAGAACTGGTGTTTGGAAAAAATATTACCCAAATAAAAGAATTCGCTATACAGGTCAGTTTAAAGACGGAAAAGAAGTAGGCGTTTTCAAGTTTTATGATATTACAAACTCTGACCATCCTGTTATTATAAAAACTTTTTTTCAAGACTCAGATTCTCTTTTTGTACAGTTTTATACATTAAAAGGTACAATTGAAACAGAAGGAGTTTTAAACGGAAGAAAGCGAGTTGGAAACTGGAAATATTTCTATCCAGATGGAACATTAATGTCTGAAGAAAATTATAAAAATGGTAAATTAGAAGGAGAACAATTGGTTTATTATCCTGATGGACAAGTAACAGAATTTGCAGTTTATAAAAATGGTTTGTTAGATGGAGTTGTAAGTAAATATTCTAGCAAAGGCATTCTAATAGAGGAGGTTACGTATAAAAAAGGAGTGCAAAATGGTTTGGCAAAATACTTTGAGTTAAATGGAGATTTAAAAGAAACTGGACATTATAAAGATGGAAAAAGAGTAGGTAAGTGGGAGTATTATATGGATGGAGAAATTGCAACAGAAGCAGATAAAAAGAAAGAAAATAAGTTTAAAAAGAATAAAGACAATTAACTTTAAATGTTATCTCTAAGTAAGAAGTAAAGAATTAAAGCTACAAATTTAAGATTTCTCCATAAAGTTGAAATGAGATTCATTATAATCACTATTCAATAATCACTAATCAAAAAATAATTCAAATCAATAAATACATCAATTCTTTCAATATATATCACTTATCTTTTCCTTACAAATTCATAACTTTGCATCCTCAAAAATAAATAATGAAACGAGTTGTTGTTGGTCTTTCTGGTGGTGTAGATTCTAGTGTTACAGCATATTTACTTAAAGAACAAGGTTATGAAGTGATTGGTCTTTTTATGAAAAATTGGCATGATGATTCTGTAACCATTTCTAATGAATGTCCTTGGTTAGAGGATAGTAATGATGCTATGATTGTTGCAGAAAAACTCGGAATTCCTTTTCAAGTGGTAGATTTAAGTGAACAATACAAAGAACGTATTGTAGATTATATGTTTGATGAATACTCAAAAGGAAGAACACCAAACCCAGACGTACTTTGTAATAGAGAAATAAAGTTTGATGTTTTTATGGACATTGCTTTAAAACTAGGAGCAGATTACGTTGCTACAGGTCATTATTGTAGAAAAGCAGAAGAAATTATTGATGGAAAACCTATCTATAAATTATTAGCTGGTAAAGACAACAACAAAGATCAATCGTATTTTTTATGTCAACTTTCTCAGCAGCAATTGGCAAAAGCCTTATTTCCTATAGGCGAGTTAAAAAAGCCAGAAGTAAGAGAAATAGCCAAAGAAGCCGATTTAATTACAGCAGAAAAGAAAGATTCGCAAGGGTTGTGTTTTATTGGTAAAGTTCGTTTGCCAGAGTTTTTGCAACAAAAATTACAGCCTAAAGAAGGCGAAATTGTTCAAATTCCTGTAGATTTTAATCAATATACAAAATCAGCACCAAAATTTGAAAATAAGGAAGCAGAACTAAATTACTTGGCAACAAAGTTTTCTTATCAAAAAACAGATGGAAAAGTAGTTGGTAAACATCAAGGAGCACATTATTTTACCAAAGGACAAAGAAAAGGTTTAAATGTGGGGGGTACAAAAGAAGCTTTGTATGTGATTGAAACTGATGTAAATAAAAATATAATTTATACTGGTGAAGGAAAAAACCACCCAGGTTTGTATAGAAATGTTTTATTCGTATCTAATGAAGAAACACATTGGATTCGTGAAGATTTGACACTAAAAAATGGTGAAAATTTACAAGTAGAAGCAAGAATTAGATACAGACAACCTCTTGAAAAAGCAACATTGTATAAGGTTGAAAATGGCTTGTTTGTAGCGTTTGAAAACAAACAATCTGCAATCCAAGAAGGGCAATTTGTAGCTTGGTATCAAAACGAAGAATTGTTAGGCTCTGGAGTAATTTCTTAAAAACTTTTTTTTAGCATTTTTAAAGTAGTATTTTTATGACTCATTATAAGAGTTATGAAAAATATAGTATTTTTATTAATTGTTCTTTTAACTACAAATTTTTACTGTCAGCAACAAGATGCTTGGGTATTTTTTAAAGACAAACCTAACAAAACCACTTTTTTAGCAAACCCACTAACCATGCTTTCTCAAAAAGCTTTGGATAGAAGAAATACACAAAATGTTTCTCTAGATGAAACTGACGTTCCTATAGAAAAAAATTACTATAATTCTCTTAAAAGTACTGCTAATATTACTGTTTTAGGAAAATCGAAATGGTTGAATGCAGTTCATATTCAAGGAACAAAAAGAGATATCGATAATTTAAAGTCGGTCTTTACATTTATTGATAAAATTGAATTTGCAGACAAGTCTTTAAATGAAAACAGTAAAAAAACATCAGCAAAACAAAAAAGACAACATTATAATAAGTTCGAAAATTCTAATACTGATTTTACGTATGGAAATACAGAAAATCAGATAACAATGTTAAAGGCAGATTTTCTTCATAAAGAAGGTTTTACTGGAAAAGATCAAATTATAGCTGTTATTGATGCAGGTTTTCCAAATGTAAATACATTATCCGCATTTAAAAGATTACGAGATAACAATCAAATTTTAGGTGGCTATGATTTTGTAGAGAGAAGTGATAATTTTTACACAGGTCATAATCATGGAACCAATGTTTTATCAACCATTGGAGGTTATATAAAAGATGAGTTTGTGGGATCTGCACCAGATGCATTTTTCTATTTATTTAGAACAGAAAATGCGCCTGTAGAAGTTCCTCTAGAGGAAACTTTGTGGGTAGAAGCTGCAGAAAGAGCAGATAGTTTAGGAGTTGATGTTATAAACACCTCTTTAGGTTACACCACTTTTGATAATCCAAAATATGATTATTCTTATAATGATATGGATGGAAAAACAACATTTATTACAAGAGGAGCAGAAATGGCTGCAAACAAAGGAATTTTGGTGGTAAATTCAGCAGGAAATGAAGGAAATAAAACATGGAAATATATTTCTGCTCCAGCAGATGCAAAATCTGTAATTGCAGTTGGAGCAGTAGATAAAGATGGAAATGTAGCTTCTTTTAGTTCTTTTGGACCAAGTTTTGATGGTCGTATAAAACCAGAAATTGCTGCAAAAGGAGCAGGCTCAGCTGTAATTAATCATACAAATGGTTCGATTACTACTTCTAGTGGAACCTCTTTTTCGGCGCCAATAATGGCTGGAGTTATTGCTTGTTTGAATCAATATGAAAATTTAGAAACCAAAAAGAGAAATAATAACTTTTTAAAAGAAGCAGTTTATAAATCTGCGAATAAATATGCGAATCCTACATCACAAATGGGGTATGGAATCCCTAACTTTCAAGAAGCATTTGCATTATATAAATCATCACTTTCTGTTGAAGATATTTTTTTTAAAGATTTAAAAATAGTTCCAAATCCTATTTCAACTAATTTTAAAATAGAAGGAATTGAAAATAATTTAAAAAATATTAGAATTGATATTTTCGATATTTTGGGAAAAAGAGTTTTTCAACAAAATAAAGTTCTTTCAAAAGAAATAAACATTTCAATTTTAGAAAAAGGAATCTATTTTTTAAAAATTGAAAAAGAATCTAAAATAAAAACAATTAAAATTATAAAACAATAATGACGAATAAGATTACTAAATTATTCAACATAAAATACCCTGTAATACAAGGAGGAATGATTTGGGTTTCTGGTTGGAGATTGGCTTCTGCAGTTTCTAATGCTGGTGGTTTAGGCTTAATTGGAGCAGGATCTATGTATCCAGAAGTTTTGCGCGAACACATTCAAAAATGTAAAAAAGCGACAGACAAACCTTTTGGTGTAAATGTACCTATGTTGTATCCTCAAATAGAGGAAATTATAAATATTATTATAGAAGAAGGAGTAAAAATTGTTTTTACATCTGCTGGAAACCCAAAAACATGGACTTCTTTTTTAAAGGAAAATAATATTACTGTGGTTCATGTAGTGAGTTCTGTAAAATTTGCCCTAAAAGCAGAAGCAGCTGGTGTTGATGCAGTTGTTTGTGAAGGTTTTGAAGCTGGTGGACATAATGGACGTGAAGAAACTACCACTTTTACTTTAATTCCTATGGTTAAACAACAGGTTCAAATTCCTGTAATTGCAGCTGGTGGTATTGGATCTGGAAGAGGTATGTTAGCTGCAATGGTTTTAGGGGCAGATGGAGTTCAAATAGGAAGTAGATTTGCAGCTACTGTAGAATCTTCTGCGCATCAAAACTTTAAAAATACAATTGTTGAAGTGAAAGATGGAGGAACACATTTAACATTAAAAGAATTAGCACCTGTACGTTTGGTGAAGAATAAATTTTATCAAGAAGTTCAGGAGTTATATCAGCAAAATCCATCAATAGAACAAATTAAAGAATTATTAGGAAGAGCCAGAGCAAAAAAAGGGATGTTTGAAGGCGATTTAGAAAATGGAGAGTTAGAAATTGGTCAAATTGCGGGTTTAATTAACGAAATAAAACCTGCTAAAGCTGTTTTAGAAGAAATTATGGAAGAATTTAATCAAGTTAAAGCCTTTATACATAAGCTTTAAGGTAGCTAAGTAAAAGAAAATGAATAATTTATGCTCTATTTGTTTTATTGGCACTATCTTTGCAACTTAAATAAACGTTGTTAGGAATGAATTTAACAACACAATAATTTTTTATAATGAATAAAGGTACCGTAAAATTTTTCAATGAATCTAAAGGATTCGGATTCATCACTGAAGAAGGAACAAACAAAGAACATTTTGTACATGTGTCAGGATTAGTTGACGAAATTCGTGAAAACGATGAAGTTGAATTCGACTTACAAGATGGAAGAAAAGGATTAAACGCAGTAAACGTAAGAGTATTATAATATATATTTATTACTAGTTAAATTTTTATCTAAAAGCCTATCAAATTTGATGGGCTTTTTTTATTTTCGTTTTTTTATAAAAATGGCTTAATGGCAAAAAATGGTTGGTAAAAACCTCTGAATCCCTTTGTAATACTGATTAAATTAAAAGTTTA